>NZ_JBPKAO010000029.1:0-2756 GCF_051216895.1 Aquipuribacter aurantiacus | reverse complement strand
CCCGTTCTCCAGGTCACCGTCGCGCTGCGGCGGGATGTCCGGGTTGGCGCGGACGGTGCCGGTGGCGGGCAGGCCGGCCTTGATGGTCGTGGCGTCGGCCTGCGTGACCATGCCCGAGGGGATGGTGATCGCGGGGTTGGCGCCGCCGAGGGCGATCGTCGCGCCCGGGGCGTTGTTGCCGATGATGACGGCGGTCGCCCCGGCGTTCTGGGCGTTGAGGACCTTGTCGACGAACGGGCAGGTACCCCGGTCGGCGATGGCGACCGCACCCGCCGGGAAGCCGACCAGCGGGCCGCAGCCCTCGGTCGTGCCCGAGCCGTCGTCCACCACGGCGAACGGACCGGAGACCCCGGCCGCGCTGAAGGACGGGCCGAAGGCTGCGCTGCCCATGCCGTACGTCCCGGCGGCCGACCCGCTGTCGACGACGACCTGGTTGGGGGCGGCGTTGCCGGAGGGGTTNGCCCGAGCCGTCGTCCACCACGGCGAACGGACCGGAGACCCCGGCCGCGCTGAAGGACGGGCCGAAGGCTGCGCTGCCCATGCCGTACGTCCCGGCGGCCGACCCGCTGTCGACGACGACCTGGTTGGGGGCGGCGTTGCCGGAGGGGTTCCACAGGTACATCTGCATCCGCGGCGGGCTGCCGTCGGCCGCCGGCGTGGAGAAGTTGGCGTTGTTGACGCCGCCGCCGTCCTGGGCCTCGGCGCGGACGTAGTCCCCGCCCTGGCCGCCCCGGCCATAGTTGTTCATCTGGAAGTTGCCGGCCTGCTCGTCGAAGCCGTACAGGTACATCACGTCGTGGACGACGTTGTTGAGGTAGAACAGGTTGGTCACGGCGGCGGGCTGGTAGTCCAGCGGGCTGGCGCTCAGGTCGACCGTGAAGTCGAAGATCAGCTCCGGGCCGCCGTCGACGTCGCCGCCGGGGTCGGGCTGGTTGTTGTTGTCGCGGTCCAGGTAGGAGTGGACGTTGTTGCCCCGCGTCGTCGTGTACTCGGGGCCCTCGATGCCGTCGGTGTCGTGCCAGCCGAAGGGGGAGCCGGTGCGGTCGGCCGGGTTGGTGACGACCGTCTGGGGCCCGTCGTTGGGGCTCTCCTTGGGGATCTCGTAGACGCGGTAGCTCGACCCGTCGTCGACCGGGTCGTTGCTGCCGTGCGTGCTCGGCCCGTGGTCGTCGTGGTCGTCGTGGTCGTCCAGGGCCGCGGCGGCCGCCCCTGCGGTCCCGGTGCGGGCCATGGTGCTCTCGATCTGCCCGTGGTCGTGCTCGATGGTCCAGTCCTCGACCTCGAGCATCTCGCCGGTCTCGGCGTCGATGGTCGCGTTGTAAAGGTGCACGTCGNCGAAGGGGGAGCCGGTGCGGTCGGCCGGGTTGGTGACGACCGTCTGGGGCCCGTCGTTGGGGCTCTCCTTGGGGATCTCGTAGACGCGGTAGCTCGACCCGTCGTCGACCGGGTCGTTGCTGCCGTGCGTGCTCGGCCCGTGGTCGTCGTGGTCGTCGTGGTCGTCCAGGGCCGCGGCGGCCGCCCCTGCGGTCCCGGTGCGGGCCATGGTGCTCTCGATCTGCCCGTGGTCGTGCTCGATGGTCCAGTCCTCGACCTCGAGCATCTCGCCGGTCTCGGCGTCGATGGTCGCGTTGTAAAGGTGCACGTCGGTCGAGTCGTCGATGACGACCTGGTAGGCCAGCCGCAGCCCCTCGTCGGTGGGCTGCCAGCCCAGCGTCGTGGGGATGGGCTCGTCGGAGATGCCGCCGTCGGTGAGCAGCGTCTCGACCGGGTCGGAGGCGGTCCGGGCCGCGACCACCGGTCGCAGGTCCTCGGGCTGGTCCAGGTCGAGCGCCTCGGCGGCCGCCTCGACGGCCTCGACCGGGCTCGTGTCGGCCTCGACGGGGGCGCTGGGGGCGGGCGCCAGGTCGGGGACGAGGACCTCGCCGACGTGCAGCACGGAACCGTCGCTGCGCACGTTGACCGTCGCCGCGGCGGTGAAGACCTCGAGGCCCTCGTAGCGCTGGAACACGTTCACGTGCGTCACACCGTTGTGCTTGCTCGTGTAGGCGCTGCGCACCGCGAGGTCGGCGACGTCCGAGACCGCGACGCCGTAGTCGGCCGCGTTGGCCACCAGGAAGTCGGTCGCGATCTTCTCCACGTCCGTGATGTCCGCGGTGGTCGGGACCTCGGGCTCGGCCGAGGTGGCCATGACCGGCAGCGGAGCGGCCAGCATGGCCACCAGCACCACCGGGGCGACGAGGACGGCCCTGCGGCGTCTCATCGGGCGGTCAGGTTCGTTCGGGTCTGCTGCATGGGGAGTCCTCCAGGTCACGGGGTTGGTTACTGGGAGTGACATGGACGTTAACCCGGATGCAGCAGCATGCATACCCCTTCGTGAACATCCGGTAGGGAATTCGACGCCGAGCGCGACGGAGGGGCGCCCGGGATGTCCCGGACGCCCCTCTCTGTCCCGATCTGGACGCCGGCCGAACGGGCCGACGCCGCCGGATCACCTCATCCGGCCGTCAGGCGTCGGTCACGCGTCCTCGAACCGCACGTCGACCGTGTGCTGCGTGCCGTCGACCAGCGTCACGACGAACTCGCGGCAGGTGCCCGCCCACTCCTCGTCGGTGTCCCAGAGGTAGAAGTAGGCGTCCTGACCGCGGTTGTACCGCAGCTGGGTCCGGGCCTGGAGCTCGGTCGGGGTGGTGACGGCGAACTGCACCGGGTCACCCGTCGAGCAGTCGACCTGGCGGGAGGCGAAGGAGTGCGTGTTG
>NZ_JBPKAO010000028.1:0-2952 GCF_051216895.1 Aquipuribacter aurantiacus | reverse complement strand
GACCACGAAAGATCCGGGCTAAGCGCAGAAGCCATCACGGAGACGTTGCTGCCGCAACTCACCGCACTGATGAGCACGAGCGAGCCGCGTGCTGAGGGTTCATGCCGGGCGACGACCTCGGAGCCGCTACCGCCGATCAGCGAGAGCTCCCCCGACGACACTGCCTAGGCCCCTCGACCGGGAGCAGACGACAAAAAGATTGCCGGCTCCCTGACACACGGACCATAAGGTAGATCCGAGCCACCGCCTGAGCCCCCAAGTCCGCCTCTGACTGATCGGATACCCCCTACCACCAGGGCAGGATGTGGCCATTCAACTCGCACCCAGCACAAGATTGCTCGGACTCAACTGGGGCGAGCGGACGTCGTCAGATACGGCTTCGAACGTCTCCCGCGATGCCGACCTTGTAGCGTTCACCTGCCCCAAGAGGCTGTCCGCGTTCTCATGCTGAATTCAATTGAGCGCATTCTCCAGTCAATGCAACAGTCTGCCGCGGGTAAGTGCTTTTCCACAGGAATGAGCGCTCCAGCGTTGCCTGTCCGGGGTGCGCGGTAGCGTGCTGTACAGCCGATGGAGGGACGTACGTGGCACTGATGGACGACCTGCTCAGCAGGGGAATCGAGATCGCAACCCAGCCGTGGAAGACGCGGGCGGGTTGGACTGTGCCCGAGTCCACGGACCTCGCTCTCGCGAAGAACGAGGGCGTCTACCTGGACGCGACGTACCTCTACGCCGACCTGGGAGACTCGACCAAGCTGGCTCAGGCATGCACCGCTGAGGACGCCGGGAAGGTCATCAGGATGTTCCTGTCCTACGCCAGCTCGTGCATCAAGGCCAACGGCGGCGCCATCCGCAGCTTCGACGGTGACCGGGTCATGGGGATCTTCGTCGGCAAGGATCAGTGCGGTGAGGCCGTCAGAGCGGCCCTGAACCTCGACTACGCCGTCAACATCTTGATGGACATGTTCATCGAGAAGTCCCTGCCGGACGTGGCGGCGGTCTGGAAGACTCGGCACTGCACGGGTATCGACCGCGGGCAGGCGCTGCTCACGCGCGGTGGCGTGCGCTTGGACAACGACCTGGTGTCGATTGGTCTGGCCCCCAACCTGGCCGCAAAGTTGAGCGACAAGCGGGACTTCCCGTACTGCACGTACGTCACGTCGCGAGTCCTCAATCCCTTGAGCTATAGCGACTGCCAGGTCGACGGGGACTGGATCTGGAGGTCCGTGGGCGAACAGGTAGTGGGCGATGCAGTCGTGAATCTTTGGAAAACCGAAAAGTGGCGGAAGCCAGCATGAGGGGGAATCCGTGAGTCTGAAGGACGAGCTCGAGACATCGGTGAACGATCTACTGGCTGCTGAGTGGAACAGGCAGGACGCCACGACGGTCCCAGCGACGGACGGCGTCGTCCTCAAGAACGGCGCTAAGGATGTTGACGCGACCTACGTCTATGCTGACCTCGCTGGATCCACCAAACTCGCTCAGTCGACTAAGGACTGGGCAGCGGCAAAAATCATCAGGGTCTACCTCAGCACAGCAACCAGGATTCTAAAGGCGAACGGTGGAGAAATTCGGAGCTTCGATGGTGACCGGGTGATGGCCATCTTCATCGGAGCCAGCAAGAACACCGCGGCAGCCAAGGCCGGCTTGCAGATCAACTGGGCTATCGACAACCTCATTCAACCGACACTGGACGCGAAGTGGTCCTCCCTGTCTTGGAAGTGCGATCACGGGGTGGGCATAGACACTGGCAAGGCCATGATCGTGCGTGGCGGCGTTCGCGGTGATAACGACCTTGTCTCAGTGGGGTCAGCTCCCAACATAGCTGCAAAACTCAGCGGCGTGCGCACAAGCGGAAAACGGGTGCTCATCTCTGCTGCTGTGTACCGTCTGCTTCACGAGAGCGCCAAGTTGGGCGGCAAGGCCAAGACTGACATGTGGACCCAGCTAGGCACAACCTCGTTCGGCGGAAAAGCAGTCACGTACTACGGTTCGAATTGGCGCTGGTCGCCGTGAGCACCCACGACCCCCTAGACACCGCCTGGCGTATCCACAGCACCGTCTTGGACTGGACTGCCCGTGCTGAGACCAAGGCGTCCTTCACGTTGACGATCGCCTCAGCGGTCATCGCTGGCGTGGTGGCGCTCAGTGCCGGCGACAGGCGCTTTGGCAACATCAACGAGGGCGCCGAAGTGGTCACGTACAGCCTGGGCTTGATCTCAATGCTCATGTCCGTGGTGGCCGCTGCCTGTGCTGTCTACCCCCAGACCCGGCGTGAGGCAGTCGAAACAGAGGCCCCTGACAACTTCATCTTCTTTGGACACCTCACGTTTCGTAAGGCCAGCGAGCTCGAGGACGCCCTGCGCCATCAGGACCCGCTTCCCGTGCTGAGCCGTCAACTGGTGCGGATCAGCAAGATTGCTTGGTTCAAGCACCAGGCGGTGGCCTGGGCGATGATGCTGGGCGGGGTCGGCGTCCTGTTCCTTGTCATGGCCTACGCGTTCGCCACCCCCGTGGTCAGCAGTACGACGTAGGTTCGAGGGTGTGCGCTGGCCCCGTCCGGGGACGGCAACGAGCGGGGAGACCCCAAGCCCCCTCCGCCCCGGTAGATAGTCCTGATCTGAGCCCCCGACGTACGGGCATCCCGGACTCTTACCCGTCAGACCAAGAACGGCGTCCGGTGCGGCAGGTGGGGCTCGAACCCCACGACCGACAGGTTATGAGGTCAATCCCGTGGAAGCCTCTACAACCATTCCCGCCTCTGACCTGCGCGGATACCGCCCAACACCACCCGAGAGATGTGGCCACATCGGACTCGTTTGCGGACTCAGTGCGGACTGCACGGGCGGCCTCGCGACAGCGCAACACGGAGTGGAGTCCAGCGGGGTGGTGTACGAGCCCAGAACGGTGACCACGTCGTCGTAGACGAGGCCGCCCCCCCTCTGATCGCGG
>NZ_JBPKAO010000027.1:0-3608 GCF_051216895.1 Aquipuribacter aurantiacus | reverse complement strand
CACGTCCGGGACGAACCAGGTGGGCAGGCTGTCGGGCAGGTCGCCCTGGTCGCCCACCGTGGGGACGCGGAAGTTCAGCAGCACGGCGGCCACGGTGAGCACGACGATGGCGACGAGCGGGGCAGGCACCGCGGTCGTGACCTTGGGCATGAGGACGATGATCACGATGCCGACCGCGACCATCGGGTAGACGAGCAGGGGGACGCCGATCAGGTACG
Source organism: Aquipuribacter aurantiacus (assembly GCF_051216895.1). Lineage (NCBI taxonomy): Bacteria > Bacillati > Actinomycetota > Actinomycetes > Micrococcales > Intrasporangiaceae > Aquipuribacter > Aquipuribacter aurantiacus. The sequence continues at coordinate 3,390 of NZ_JBPKAO010000027.1, read as the reverse complement.
GGATCTGCGAGGTGAAGATCAGGATCGCGAGAGCGTTGACGAAGCCGACGAGGACGCTCCGGGGGATGAACCGCATCAGCTTGGCGACGCCGAAGACGCTGAACAGGATCTGCAGGGCCCCGGCCAGGATGACCGTGGCGATGAAGAAGTCCAGGCCGTACTCGCGGTTGATCGGGGCGATCACCAGGGCGATAGCCCCGGTGGCACCGGAGATCATGGCCCGGCGCCCGCCCACGATCGAGATCGTGACGGCCATGGTGAACGCGGCGTACAGGCCCACCCGGGGGTCGACCCCGGCCACGAGCGAGAACGCGATGGCCTCGGGGATCAGGGCCAGGGCCACGACGAGGCCGGCGAGGACCTCGGTGCGTAGCCGGCGCGGGGAGCGCAGGGCCCGGCGGACCGAGAACTCGTCCTGGTCCTGCTCGGGCACCACGACAGGGGAGGGTGTGGTCGGGGTCATGCGGGCTCCGTTCAACAGGCCACGAGGGCCTCGGCATCGAGAACAAGGGGGGTGGGGAGCCCACTCGGACCGACGGGTCCGGGACTCAACTCTTACGTAACACGAGAGTAGCGGGTGATGGGGGCTGCTCGGTCCGGTTCGCTCAGGCAGCCGGAGGTAGCACCGGCGAACGCTCACCGGCGTGCGTCAGGTAGAGCTCGTGCATGGCCCGGGTGCACGCGATGTAGAGCATGCTGCGGTCGACCGGCTCGGAGTAGTGGTCGGCGCTGACGTGCGGCACGACCACGGCGTCGAACTCGAGCCCCTTGGCGATGTGGGCCGACGTGACCACCACCCGCCCGGAGTACTCGGTGCTGTCGTGGTCGAGCAGCGTGGCCTCGACGTCCGCCTGCACGAGCGCGTCGTGCACCTCCTGGGCCCGGGCCACCGTGCGGCAGACGACGCCGATGGACACGTGGTCGGTGCCCTGGAGCCGCCGGACGAGAGCGACGAGGTGCTCACGCTCGCCTGCCTCGTCGACGCACGCGACGACCTCGGGCTCCGGGCCGTGCCGGTCGACCGGCACGAGCCGGTCGTTTCGCCGGATGCCTTGGGAGAACGCGGTGATCTCGGTCGTCGAGCGGTAGCTGGTGCACAGCTCGAGGCAGCGCGCCTCGGGGAACACCGCGTGGATGGTCGCCAGCGACGACGAGCTGAACGGGTTCACCGACTGGGCCGCGTCGCCGAGGATCGTCATCCGGCAGCTGAACAACCGGCGCAGGACGGCGTACTGGACCGGGGTGTAGTCCTGCATCTCGTCGACGAGCAGGTGCCGGACATGGCCGTACCCGTCCTGCCTGGTCGTCAGCAGGATGGTCAGGACGAGCGGGAAGACGTCGGAGTACTCGACCTTCTTCTTGCCGAGGGGGACGAACAGCCCGTCCTGCTCCGGCGCGTCGTAGAACGCCTTGTACAGCGCCAGGGGGCTGGTGTGGGGGAACATCGCCCGGACCTGGCGCCGGACCGCGGTCGTGTCGCTCGCGCTCCAGCGGCTCGCCGACGCCTTGAGCCGGGGCACCGCGAGGTCGGCCAGCCGCTCCAGGCGGGCGAACAGGGGAAGCCTCGACGCGGCGGCCCAGCTCTCTGCCACCCACTCCTGTGGCAGCCAGGAGCCTCGCTGCTCGATCTCGACCGGCGTGAAGTCGTCCTCGGCGGTCGACGCGACCCAGTCCTCGAGCGAGGCCAGGAACTCCGGCGTCGCCTTGTGCCGCATGCGTTCGGTCGCGGCGTCGTCGACCCGCTCGAGCAGGCTCGTCACCTGCTCGTTGAAGGTCTGGTAGTCGGTGACCGTGGTCAGGTACCGGCGCGCGATGGCGTCGAACTGGGTCTCGGCGATCTGCTCCTCGCCGAGCTCGGGCAGGACGCGGCTGATGTAGTCACCGAACACCTTGTTGGGCGACAGGATCATGACGTTCCGGGCCGACAGGGTGTCGCGGAAGCGGTACAGCAGGAACGCGACGCGGTGCAGGGCGATCGACGTCTTCCCCGACCCGGCGACGCCCTGCAGGATGAGGACCTCGGCCTGCTCGTCGCGGATGGCGCTGTTCTGCTCGCGCTGGATGGTGGCGACGATGTTCTTCATCTTGTCGTCGGCGGAGCGGCTGAGCTCGCGCTGGAGCACCTCGTCGCCGATGGTGAGCTCGCTCTCGACCATGTACTCCAGGTGGCCGTCGACGATCTTGTACTGGCGCTTGCCGGTGATCTCGCCGTGCCGGGTGCCCTCGGGCGACTCGTAGTCCGCCGTCCCGTGCTCGTAGTCGTAGTAGAGGCTCGACACGGGCGCGCGCCAGTCGTGCACGAGCAGGTCCGAGGAGCGGGGGTCCCGGAAGCTGTGCAGGCCGATGTAGTGCTCCGCAGGGGTGTTCCGGTCGCTGGCGTGGAAGTCGACCCGACCGAAGTACGGCGACACCAGGAGGCGTTCGACCCGGCGGTGCGCCTCCACCAGGTTGTCGACGGTGACGACGGACACGTCGATCAGGCCCCGGAGGTTGGCCTTCTCGGCGAAGTCCATGTCGCGCTGGTTCTCCCATATGGCGGCCTTCTGGCCCTGGATGCTGGCCGCCGAGTCGTCGATCGCGGCGCCGAGCCGCTCTCGTGCGTCGCCGAGGACGTGCATGACGTCCTCGAGCCGCTGGCGTTCGGCGTGCTCGGCGGGGGATACGGCCAGGTCGGTCACGGCGGCTCCGGTCGGGTCGGGGTCAGTGGCGGACGGGTGTGCGGGACGCGCTGCCTGGGCGGGCGGCGGCAGGCTCCGCGGTGCGCTCAGGCGTCGACGACGACCGGGATCACCAACGGGCTGCGTCGGTAGGTGCGGTGCGCCCAGGTCGAGACCGTGCGGGCGATCAGCTGCTCGAGGANGGGTCAGTGGCGGACGGGTGTGCGGGACGCGCTGCCTGGGCGGGCGGCGGCAGGCTCCGCGGTGCGCTCAGGCGTCGACGACGACCGGGATCACCAACGGGCTGCGTCGGTAGGTGCGGTGCGCCCAGGTCGAGACCGTGCGGGCGATCAGCTGCTCGAGGAGGTGGGCGTCGCCGATGCCCTCGGAGGCAGCCTTGGCCAGCGTCTTGCGGAGCATGGGGACGACGGCGTCGAAGCTGGTGACGTCGGCAGCGAAGCCGCGGGCGATGAAGTCCGGCGCCTCGGTCAGCTCGCCGGTGTCCGCGTCGACGAGGGCGACGACGGTGATGACGCCCTCCTCGGACAGGGTCACCCGGTCCTTCAGCGACGCCTCGGTGGCCCCGCCGACGGTGGCGCCGTCGACGTACACGTAACCGGCGCGGACCTTCCCGACGATCGCCGCCACGCCCTTGACGAGGTCGACCACGACACCGTCCTCGGCGATCATCACGTTTGTCTCGGGGACGCCGGTGCGGATGGCCAGGTCGGCG
>NZ_JBPKAO010000026.1:0-3614 GCF_051216895.1 Aquipuribacter aurantiacus | reverse complement strand
CCGCGACGCCGGGGTCTCCGTCGTGGAGTGGCTTCTGATCACCACCATCATCGCCGGGGCGGCGATCGCGATCGGCGCCATCGTCGTCGCCGAGTTCACCAGCAAGGCCAACGAGCTCGACCTCACCACCCCCTGACATCCCAACCGATCAGGACCATCGGTCACACGAGAAGGGGTGCACAGATGGCATCACGCCTCGACCGGCGCCCACCGCGGCGCAGGCCACTGCCACCTGCCCGGCGCCGCCGCCCGGCGGGCCGGGGGGACGCGGGGGCGAGCGTGATCGAGCTGGTCGGGTTGACGCCGCTGTTGGTGCTGCTGACTTTCGGCACCGTTCAGGTGGCGCTGTGGATGTATGAGAAGCAGCTCGTCACCGCCGCCGCGCAGGAGGCCGCCCATGCCGCCGCGGCCGCCGACCTCACCCCGGCGCAGGCCAGCGGAATCGGTGAGGCCGCCGCGGCCCGCTTCCTGGGTGATGACACGGTGACGGTGCAGATCATCACTGTCGAACGCGGCGCCGACGCCGCCGAAGCCAGCATCACCGCGACCGGTCTGTCGATGATCCCCGGCCTCGACCTGCAGGTCACCGGTGTCGCCCGCAGCAGCATCGAACAGTTTGTCGGCCAGCCATGAACCCGGCCAACCGAAGGCCCGCCACCCGCGAGGTAGACGCGGTGCGACGGGTCGCGCCCAGGCCACCGCCGCGGTCGACACACGAGGTGCCGCAAGGGGTCCTCCGTCGTACTGGGCGGGGCCGGTGGGACGAGGGGTTCGGCACGGTCGAGCTGGTCCTGCTCGTACCCGCAATCGTCCTGGCGGTGCTGCTGGTCGTGGCGGTCGGACGCGTCGAGCAGGCCCGGCTGCAGGTCACCGGCGCCGCCCGCGACGCGGCCCGCGCCGCCTCCCTGACCCGCAGCGTCCCGGCCGCGCAGGTCGCCGCGCAGACCGCCGCAGAGGTAGCACTGTCCGCAGAGTCCGTGACGTGCACCGGCGGACCGTCGATCAGCGTCGACGGCTCACGGTTCGAACCTGGCGGGATGGTGGACGTCACCATCACCTGCACCACACGCCTCGGCGACCTCGGCTTCCCCTCCCTGCCCGCCACCAAGACCCTGACGGCGACCGCCGCCAGCCCTCTCGAGCAGTACCGGTCGCAACCATGACCCACCCCCACCCCCACCCCCATCCCCGCGGCTGCGGCTGCCTTCGACCCCGGCGAGCGCCGGGACCGACGGACGGTCAACTCTTGCCGCCGTCGTCCGGGCACCTGGTGATGGCACGCTCGAGCTCCCTAGCGACCCGGCGCCCACGTGAGGGCGTGCAGCACCCCCTGGCCAACGGCGGCCCACGTCGCCGCCGGCCGCGCGGTGAGCGGGGCTCCGCCACGGTGTGGCTGCTCCTGCTGGTCCCGGCCCTGGTGTTCGCCACCGGTCTGGTGGTCGACGGGGGGCGCGCCATCGCGGTCAGGCAGGAGGCCATCGGGCTGGCCTCCCAGGCCGCCCGAGCCGCCATCGACCAGATGGACCTCAGCGGCTACCGCGGCAGCGGGGGAGTACGCCCGGTCGCACCCGGCGCCGCGCAGTCCGCCGCCTGCACCTGGATCAGCGAACACCGCCCCGACGCCCGCTGCGCCGCCACCACGCACGGGCAGGGGCGCGTCGAGGTGACGGTCACCCTCACCTTTCGCCCCGTGCTGCTCGGCGCCGCCGGAGTCGGGGAACGAGCCATCTCTGCGTCTGCGCAGGCACGCCCCGCCGTCGGCGACACCGAGGAGGTGACCGCCCCATGACCGCCCCCGGGAACAGCCACACCACCGGGACCAGCCACACCACCGGTCACGGCAGCGGGACCGGGCGGGGCAAGCAGGTCCTAGCGAGCGTCGTCCTGCTGCTCGCCACGATCGGGGTCCCGGTGGGACTGAGCCTGTCGGTGGGCTGGCCCCTGCCGACTGGCCTCAGCGCCGTGGAGCGGCTTCCCCTGCTCCTGAGTCAACCCCTGGCCAGCAGTGCTGTCGTCGACGTCCTTGGCGTCGTCGCGTGGCTCGCCTGGGTGCACTTCGCGGCGGGGGTCGGGGTCGAGCTCGTGAACGCGACCACCCGGCGAGGCCGGCCTCAGCTTCGACTGCCCCTGGGTGGGCCGAGCCACGACCTGGCCCGCACTCTCGTCATGACCGCCCTGCTCCTCGCCGTCGCCACGCCCGTCGCCGCGCCCCTGGCCGCCGCAGCCCCACCTCCGGTTTCGGCGGCACCCGTCGCGGCCATGGCCGTCCACGAGGTCGGCAGCCCCGCGAGCGCCGGCGGAGCCGTGTACGCCGCGGCGGGACCGACCGCGTCCGACCAGGGGGCCGACGTCTCTTCCGCGCCCCGCCGACGACGGCGCGCGCACCTCGTCGACTGTGCCGACGTTTGTCGTGCCCGCTCCTGCCGCGGGCCGGTACGCGTGCCTGTGGGACATCGCCGAGCAGCAGCTGGGCGACGGCACCCGCTGGACGGAGATCCACGACCTCAACGCGGGCCGCCCCCAACCCGACGGCCAGACGCTGACCGACCCCGACCTCATCCGCCCCGGCTGGCTCCTCGTTCTGCCCCCCGACGCCCGACACGCGGGCAGCGGACCACCGGCCACGCCGGCCACCGTCGACACGTCAACGTCGGGCACCTCGGGGACGTCGGGGACGTCGGGGCATGTGGTGGTGCCCGGGGACACGTTGTGGGCGATCGCTGAGACAGAGCTCGGGGACGGCGCCCGATACGACGAGCTCGCCGCCGCAGCCGCCACCGTCACGCAACCGGACGGGCAGGTCCTGCGCGACCCCAACGTCCTGCAGCCCGGCTGGACCATCCCCCTCCCCGCCGCGGCTCCCACCACCGACCAACCCCTGGCCGAACCTGACGAGTTACCGGCGACGTCGGGGCAGACCCCCGGCCCGACACGCGGTGAGACCTCGGATGGCCTCCCGAGTGGGCTGACGCCCACGACGGTCCAGGAGCCCAAGGTCGGTACCAGCACGCCCGGGTCCACAGCAGACGAAGGGCGCGGCGACCGGTCGGCCACCGCCGGCGCAGCCGAACAGCCGAATAGCGGCGAGGAACGGACAGAGCAGGACAACGCCAGCGGCGGACGGCTGGACCGCACGGGGGAGACCGCTGACAGCGACGCCGAGGAGGAGGCCGACACCGTGGCCCCGACGTGGGCTCTGCCCGGGTTGTCGGGGGCGGGGACCATGCTCGCCGGGGCGCTGCTCCTACTGCTGCGCCAGCATCGCCGCCGTCAGTCCCGGCTCCGGCGACCGGGCCGAACCCTCACCCCGCCCGGCAGTCAGCACGTCGTGGTGGAGAAGAGCGTCCGCGCCCACACCCACACCGCCACCACCATCGAACGCCTCGATGAGATCCTCCGCCGCCTGGCCACCGCCTGCTTGCACAGAGACGACGCTCTTCCCGCCGTGGTCGCCATCACGCTGGAGCGGACCGGGGTCACCTTCCACCTTGCGACACCCAGCCCGGCTTCGGCCCCGTGGGCGACGGGAGCCGAGCCCACGACGTGGCATCTGCCGGGCGAGGTCGACCTGGACCAGGTGGGGCCGTTCGTGCCCGACCAGCCCGCACCGTTCC
>NZ_JBPKAO010000025.1:0-3617 GCF_051216895.1 Aquipuribacter aurantiacus | reverse complement strand
ACGGACGAGCTGCTGCTGCGTGACGCCGGTGATGCGGTTCCCATGCGGTTCAGCCTCGGTGGCAACCGCGGTCTGGACGTGCTGGACAACACGCACTCCTTCGCCTCGCAGCAGGTCGACTGCAGCACGGGCCAGGCGCTGCAGTTCGGCATCACCACGCCCACGGAGCAGAAGGCACGCACCCAGCTGCGGTACAACCGCGGTCAGGACGCCTACTTCTACCTCTGGGACACCGACGAGGAGTGGGCGGGCACCTGCCGCCAGTTCGTCGTCACGGTCGAGGACGGCACCCAGCACCGCGTGAACGTGCAGCTCACCTGAGGGATCTCCTGATGGTCTGAGCCACCGCACCCACACCTCCTCGGCAGGGGGCTGGAGGGGCGCCCGGGGACACCCGGGCGCCCCTTCGGCGTGTGCCGCCGAGAACTGGGCGGCACGGGCGCGGCGCGGCACGATGAGGAGATGAGCGAGGACCTCGACGACGTGACCGAGCACCTGGTCCCGCTCGAGGGGTCCCTGTGGCGCGGGGGCACCCGCTTCGACCCGGCCTGGATGGAGGCGGTGCTGCACCCGGACTTCCACGAGTTCGGCCGGTCGGGGCGACGCTGGTCGCGGGAGGAGGTCCTGGCCGTGGACGCGGTCGAGCTGGACGTGGGGTGGCCACCGCAGCACCTCGTCGCCCGGCTCGTCGCACCGGACGTGGCGCTGCTGACCTACGTCGTGGTCGACGCCGCCGGCACGGCGTCCAACCGCAGCTCGCTCTGGCTGCGCGAGGCGACCGCCGGGGACGCCGACCCGGCATCCGGGTGGCGTCTCCGTTTCCACCAGGGCGGCCCGACGAGCCTCTGAGCCCCGACGCCTGAGCGGACCCGCCGGAGGTGCCGTCCGTCCGTCGTCGCGCCTACGGCACCAGCACCGACAGGCACGTGACGCCGCACTCGGCCTTCTCCAGCTCGTCGATCGGCACCGGGTGCGCCTCGAACCCGCGCCGCCGCACCAGCTCAGCCGTCAGCGGGGCGGCCGCGGAGACCACCACCCGGTCACCGCTGAGCAGCAGGTCCGCGCCGGCGTGCTCCGGTGCCTCGACGACCGTGAGCCCCGCGCCGGCGAACACCGAGGCGTCCAGCCAGGACGTGACCGCGACGACCGTGCCGTCGGGCAGGGCCGTCGCCCCGCTCTTGAGGTGGAGGCAACCCGTCACCTCGACCGCGACCACGGTCCGCCCGAGCGGGGTGAGCGCCGTCCGCAGCTGCTCGACCCCGTCGTCGTTCGTGCGCCCGCCCAGGCCCACGAAGACGTGCCGTCCCACCTGCAGCACGTCACCGCCGTCGATCGTGCCCGGGGCGAGGACGTCCTCGGTGCGCAGACCGAGGCCGCGCACCGCGTCGCGGACCGATGCCACCTCACCGCGCCGGCTCTCGGCCCCGGGACGGGTGAGGACGGCCAGGTCGTCGACGACCACGACGGCGTCCTCGACGAACGTGCCGTCCGGGTGGTCGGGGGTGGGCGCGACCCGCACGACCTCGTGGCCCAGCGTCCGCAGCAGGTCGACGTAGCCGGCGTGCTGCCCGGCCGCGCGGCCGACGTCGATGCTGCGGTCGTCCAGGAACGTCAGCTCGGCGTCGGCCAGACGGGGGGACACGTCGCGGACCAGCGCGCGAGGGAGGGTCATCGCACGATCGTAGTGAGCCGTCCTCAGGCCAGACGCTTCTCACCCGGTCGGACGACCCGCAGCCAGGCGAACCCGAACCCCTCGAGGTCCACGTCCAGCCGCCCGTCGGTGACGTCGAGGGTGCACGCCTTCTCGTCGAGCATGTCGACGACGCGGGTTTCGGAATCCACGTCGGTCAGGTTGAGCGACACCGACCGGGGGGAGGGGGCGAAGTTGTGCAGGGCGACGAGCTCACCGGTCGAGGCGCGCACGGAGTGGGCCAGGACGCTGTCGTGGGACTGGTCCAGGACCCTGAGCTCGCCCCAGCCGATCTCGGGGGAGCGCCGGTAGGCGGACACGAGCAGCCGCACGAAGGCCAGCAGCGAGTCGGTGCCGCGCTGCTGGTCGGCGACGTTGACGTGCTCGGGCGAGAACGCGCCGGGTACGACCGGCAGCTCCAGGTCGGCGGCGGCAGCGTCGGAGAACCCCCCGTTGGGTCCCGAGGTCCACTGCATCGGGGTGCGTACGGCCGCCCGCCCGGGGAGCGTGGGGTGCTCGCCCATGCCGATCTCCTGGCCGTAGTACAGGACCGGGGCACCGGGCAGCGAGAACATCAGGCTGTGGACCATGCGCACCTGGCGCGGGTCCTCCAGCATGGTCGACACCCGACGGGTGATGCCACGGTCGTGGATCCGCTGCGACTGCTCGGGGGCGAACGCGTCGAACACCTCGTTCCGCTCGTCCTCGCTGAGCTGGTCCAGCGTCAGCTCGTCGTGGTTGCGGATGAAGTTGGCCCACTGGTTCGTGGTCGAGATGGCCGGACGCCCCTGCAGGGACGCGCGCACGGGGCGGGCGTCCTGGCGGGCCAGGGCCAGGAACAGCTGCTGGTTGGTGACGAAGTCGAACTGCATGCTGAGCTCGTCACCGTCGTCCCCGCCGAAGAACGGGAGCTGCTCGGCGAACGGCAGGTTGACCTCCCCCAGCAGCATGCCGGTGCCGCTGCGCCGGCCGACGTACTGCCGCAGGGTGTTCAGCAGCTGGTGCTGCCGCACGCCCTCGGACTCGATGAGGAACGGCACGGCGTCCACCCGGAACCCGTCGATGCCCAGCTGCAGCCAGAAGCCGATCACCTTGGCGATCTCCTCGACCACAGCGGGGTTGCCCGTGGCCAGGTCGGGCTGATGGCGGTAGAAGGAGTGCTGGTAGTACTGCCCGGCCACCTCGTCGTAGCGCCAGATGCCGTCCTCGGAGTCGGGGAACATGCTCGCCCGGGCGTCGGCCGGCGGCTCGTCGCGCCAGAGGTAGAAGTCGCGGTAGCGGCTGGTGCGGTCGGCACGCGCCTCCTGGAACCACGGGTGCTGGTCGGAGGTGTGGTTGACGACCAGGTCGACGATGACGCGGATGCCGCGGTCGTGGGCGGTGCGGACTACCTCGACGAAGTCGCCGAGGCTGCCGTACCGCGGGTCCACGCCGTAGTAGTCGCTGATGTCGTAGCCGTTGTCGCGGCGAGGGGAGGGGTACAGCGGCGCCAGCCACAGGCACGTCACACCCAGGTCGACCAGGTGGTCCAACCGGTGGGCGAGACCGTCCAGGTCCCCCACGCCGTCGTCGTCCCAGTCGGCGAAGGTCGCGACGTTGCAGTTGTAGAAGACCGCGGTCTTCCACCACAGGTCGCTGGTGTCGGTGAGCCTCATCGGACGGTCCGGGGTGTCATGCCTGCAGGCTATGGGCGCCGCGGAAGACGGGCGCGCTCGCGCGCGCCGGTGGCCGTCAGAACGGGTAGGGCTGGGTGGGGTCCCAGCCGGGTGGTCGCCAGTCGTGGTCCGGGGGGTGGCTGGTGCGGGTGGTGGTGGTGAGGCCGGCGAAGGGGTCCGGTCCAGGTGCGGGGGCGGGTCGGGGGTCGCGCCGGTCGTCGCGCGGGTCGTCGGGCGCGGCGCCGAGCAAGTCGTCGGGCGGGTCGGGGGGC
>NZ_JBPKAO010000024.1:0-4278 GCF_051216895.1 Aquipuribacter aurantiacus | reverse complement strand
GACCGGGCCCGCTACGCCCGGCGCCTCGAGCAGGCCACGGACGCCGGCGTCAACCTGGTCCGGGTCTGGGGCGGCGGGATCTACGAGGCGGACGCCTTCTACGACGAGTGCGACGAGCGCGGCCTGCTGGTCTGGCAGGACTTCCTGTTCGCGTGCGCCTGCTACGCCGAGGAGGAGCCGCTGCGCAGCGAGATCGTGGCCGAGGTCCGGGACAACGTCACCCGGCTGTCGCCGCACCCGAGCCTGGTGCTGTGGAACGGCGGCAACGAGAACCTCTGGGGGTTCGTGGACTGGGAGTGGGAGGTCCGCCTCGACGGAAAGACCTGGGGCGAGGGCTACTACTCGCGGCTGCTGCCGGAACTGCTCGCCGAGCTCGACCCCGCCCGGTCCTACGTGCCCGGCAGCCCGTTCTCCCCGGTCGGCCCGGACGGCGAGGTGCGCCACCCCAACGACGACGCCCACGGCCTCACGCACGTGTGGGACGTGTGGAACGAGCGCGACTACCTGGACTACCGGGCGCACCGCCCGAGGTTCGCGTCGGAGTTCGGCTGGCAGGGCCCGCCCGCCTGGTCGACGCTGCGCCGCTCGGTGTCCGACGACCCGTTGACGCCGGAGTCGCCCGGCATGCTCGTGCACCAGAAGGCCATGGAGGGCCAGCGCAAGCTCGAGCGGGGCCTGGTCCGTCACCTGCCCGTACCGGACGACATGCGTGACTGGCACTGGGCCATGTCGCTCAACCAGGCCCGCGCGGTCGGGACGGCCGTGGAGCACCTGCGTGCGCTGAGCCCGCACTGCTCGGGCAGCATCGTGTGGCAGCTCAACGACTGCTGGCCGGTGACGTCGTGGTCGGCCGTGGACGGCGACGGCCGCGCCAAGCCGACGTTGTACGCGCTGCGCCACGCCCACGCCGACCGGCTGGTCACCGTGCAGCCGCGCGGCGACGACCTGGTGGTGGTGGTCGTCAACGACCACGCCGACGCGGTGGCCGGGGAGCTGGTGGTCCGCCGGCTCGCGCTGGACGGCAGCGAGCTGGCCACGGTCACGCTGGAGGTCCGGACCGGGCCCCGCTCCACGTGGGAGGCGGTAGTCCCGACCGACGTGGCGACCCCGGGTGACCAACACAGCGAGATGCTGCTGGCCACCTTGGGCGTGACTGGTGACCCGTTGGGGCCGCGGGGGTTCTGGTGGTTCGGTGAGGACCGTGACTTGGCCCTGCCCGCCGACCCGTTCACGGCGACCGTGACGTCGGTGGACGGCGGGTACCGGGTCGACGTCACCGCGACCGGCCTGGTCAAGGACCTTGCGCTGCTGGCCGACGGCCTCGACTCCGACGCCGTCGTCGACGACATGCTCCTCACCCTGCTCCCGGGGGAGCAGGCGGTGCTCCAGGTCCGCTGCGGCGGACTCGCCGACGCGCACGCGCTGCTGGGGACCGACGTGCTGCGCTGCGCCAACGACCTGCTGGGCCGCCCCGGCCCATCACCGGTGACGAGCGGTGCGGCGGGGGACGGGGACTGACGGGGCCACTCGCGTCGGGATCCGCCGCCGTGTTCGTGGTCTCGCTCCTTCGGAGGCCAAGTCCTGCGTCTGAGGACGGTCGGCGGTTCTGCAAGATGCAGGTCAGGAAACCGACAGGGGGTGTGCTGAAGGGTGCTTGACCGGGCCTACGTCGCAGGCCAGGGGACCGGTCCTGTGTGGGCCCGGGCGTCGCGGTGCGGTTGTGGGCGGGTGCATCTGGTGCGGAGGTCGCCTGGCCTGGCCCGGGGCTGATCGTCCATGGCGGTGGGCTTGTGTGGTCAAACAGTCGCGGTGGCCGGCGTGCCGGGGATTGGCTTGATGCCGCAGCAGTGAGGGGCCGGCGAGCCGGCAGGAGTCTCAGGCGGCGTGGGTGATCTCGTCCCGGGTGATCTCGGCTTGCCCCAGGTGCTGGCTGAGCTCCTCCAGTACGTGCAGCAGTACCCCTCGGCATGTGCGGGTCCAGAAGTCCTCCCGTCCGGTTGGGACGGCCACCGGGGCAGCGTCGAGCCTGGTGGCCCGGACGTCGTCGATGAAGGCCTCCCGGGTGGTGGCCGCCAGACCGAGGGCGTCTGCGACGGGCATGCGGGCGGTGAACTCGGCGTCACGGTCGCGGGGCACCGGAACTCCCCGGTTGACGGTGCTCGACCAGCGCCGGGCCATCCCGCAGCAGTGCACCAGGACGGCGACGAGGGAGTTGGCGCCGGGGCGGTCCGGGCGCCGGTTGGCCGTCTCGTCGTCCAGAGCGCCGACGAGTGCGGTCAGGGCGTCGAGCTGCTGCAGGCAGAACGTGAGCAGCGCGTCGCGGTCGGGGTCATCCGCGTCGGTTGCCGGCGCCGCAGCGACGGCCGTTGCCTCGACCTCGACGAGCTGGTCCGGGTACCCGAGGGCGGTGACTCCGAGCAGGGTGCTGGGTGGGGTGTGAGGGGTGAACGCGTCGCGTACGACGTCCCAGGCGGCGACCAGGTCGGCCGGGTCCGCCGACGCCACGTAAACCGTCGTCCGCGCCACGTGCTGCAGGTCGCTGCCGGCGTCGCGGAGCGCCGTGCGGAGGTTCGCCATCACCTGGTGGGTCTGGGCGGTCACGTCGCCCGCCGCGACCACCACGCCGTTTTCGTCCAGGGGACAGGCCCCAGCGGTCAGCACGAGACCCGCGCCCGGGGGCACGGTCGCCGTGTACGCGTAGTCCACGCCGGGGAACAGGGCGGGTGGATCGTCTGAGGTCGCATGAGAGGGCACGGCACGAGGCTATGGCCGGCCAAGGTGCGTGCGACTGGGCCGGGCCACCGCACCCCGGTCGGCGCCGACGCTGTCGGGGGCAGAAAGTTGGGAGCCCGCTGATCACGAGGGCTGCGCGCCTGCCCTGTTGAGGTGTGGAGGGCTGTGCCGTCTGTAAGTGCGGACAAATGGGTCGTGACACACGCCTGTTGCGGGTCTACATTCGCAACCGTCGCTCGTGCGGGGAGGGACCATGAGGCGAAGCAAGATCGTCCTCCTACTCGGAGTCATGGTCCTCGCTGGCTGTTCTGGGGGCGGCGGTTCCGAGGAAGGTCTCGACCTCTCGACACCACCCACTGCAGCGCCTACGACGGCTTCCGCCACCGCGTCGGCGGAGCCGACAGGCGACCTCCCCGCCGTCGAACCCACCGCTCCGGCCGAGACTGCGACCCCCGAGGAGGCAGCCGTCCTCGACGCCTACCGGGCGTTCTACGCGGCGGTCGACGAGGCCAACGCGGATCCGCAGCAATCGCAGGTCTACCTGGAGCCGGTGTCCACTGGCGCCCAGTTCGAGCAGACCAACGGTGCGATCAAGGCGGACTTCCTCGCTGGTGAGGTCGTAGTGGGCTCGCCAGTCATGGATCCGCGAGTGGCGTCTCTTGGTGATGGCGAGGCCGTCGTTCAAGACTGTCAAGACACAAGAGGCGTGATCTTGCAGGACGAGGAGACGCAGGAACCCCTGGTAGTCGGGCAGTTCCCAGACTCGGTGCAGACGACGCTGACGCTGGTTGACGGGGCTTGGAAGGTGTCTGCCACCGAGTACACGGACGATCCTGGGGTGTTCTGCGAATGAGGCGGTCTCTTGGCGCTGCCGCCTGCTTCGTCATGGGAGCCGCCCTTCTCCTTGTCCAGGCACCGGCCGCCGCCGATCCGATCGTTCGTCCGGGCGGTGGGGGTGGGGCCCGTGTCGAGACGGAGGTTAGGACGCCGAGTGAGCCCGCATCCCGTGCCCCGGTCTCGAGAGACGGGCAAGCAAGCGCCGTCGCCGCTGGAGCTAGCCCGGCCCCCTGCACCTATCGGCCGCTGACATCTGCGGAGGCCGTGGGGGTGGGGGCGACTGTGGAGGCTGGACCGGATGGTCCTCGCACGGGCGGGCAGTTCGTGCTTCAGGACTGCTCACGGTCGGGTGGCGGTCGGCTCATCCTGTGGGTGCCCGACGGGGCGGGTGGCGCGGCTCCTGCTGACGTGCCACAGGTGACGCCCGGGATGCTCGCTGCTGAGGCGCGGAACACGTTGCATCTGCCGACGCCGTCTGTCGGGGTGAGCCCGGACGGGTTGAACGAGAACCCGGCGCTGGTGAACCTGCCGACCTGGTGGTGGGTCACGAACGGCGACGCCCTCACGCAGCGCACCGAACTGGGCAGCGTCTGGGCGGAGGTCACCGCGGAACCGGTGTCGTCGGCGTGGGTGGCCGGGGATGGTGAGCGGTCGGAGTGCGCGGGTCTCGGCATCGCGTACCTGCCCGGGATGCGGGAGAACGAGCCC
>NZ_JBPKAO010000023.1:0-5458 GCF_051216895.1 Aquipuribacter aurantiacus | reverse complement strand
GCATCTGCTCCTTGAGAACTCAACAGCGTGCCAAAAATTGATGCCAGATATGTTCGGCCTGGCGTTCCTCTTCGGGGGTTCGTCGGTGTCGATTCGTTATGGTGGTGGCCCTCTTTGCCGGGGGTCACTTATGCCGAGATCAATCACGCAGATGTCCCATGTGCCTTCGGGTGTGTGGGGGTTATGCATCTATGGAGAGTTTGATCCTGGCTCAGGACGAACGCTGGCGGCGTGCTTAACACATGCAAGTCGAACGGTGAAGCCCTTCGGGGTGGATCAGTGGCGAACGGGTGAGTAACACGTGAGCAACCTTCCCCTGACTCTGGGATAACTCCGGGAAACCGGTGCTAATACCGGATACGAGCAGCGGCCTCATGGTCTGTTGTTGGAAAGAATTTTGGTCAGGGATGGGCTCGCGGCCTATCAGCTTGTTGGTGAGGTAATGGCTCACCAAGGCGACGACGGGTAGCCGGCCTGAGAGGGCGACCGGCCACACTGGGACTGAGACACGGCCCAGACTCCTACGGGAGGCAGCAGTGGGGAATATTGCACAATGGGCGAAAGCCTGATGCAGCGACGCCGCGTGAGGGATGACGGCCTTCGGGTTGTAAACCTCTTTCAGCTCCGAAGAAGCGAAAGTGACGGTAGGAGCAGAAGAAGCACCGGCTAACTACGTGCCAGCAGCCGCGGTAATACGTAGGGTGCAAGCGTTGTCCGGAATTATTGGGCGTAAAGAGCTCGTAGGTGGTTCGTCGCGTCTGCTGTGAAAGTCCGAGGCTTAACCTCGGATCTGCAGTGGGTACGGGCGGACTAGAGTGCGGTAGAGGAGATCGGAATTCCTGGTGTAGCGGTGGAATGCGCAGATATCAGGAGGAACACCGGTGGCGAAGGCGGATCTCTGGGCCGTAACTGACGCTGAGGAGCGAAAGCATGGGGAGCGAACAGGCTTAGATACCCTGGTAGTCCATGCCGTAAACGTTGGGCGCTAGGTGTGGGGTCCTATCCACGGATTCCGTGCCGCAGCTAACGCATTAAGCGCCCCGCCTGGGGAGTACGGCCGCAAGGCTAAAACTCAAAGGAATTGACGGGGGCCCGCACAAGCGGCGGAGCATGCGGATTAATTCGATGCAACGCGAAGAACCTTACCAAGGCTTGACATACGCCGGAAACACTCAGAGATGGGTGCCCCGCAAGGTCGGTGTACAGGTGGTGCATGGTTGTCGTCAGCTCGTGTCGTGAGATGTTGGGTTAAGTCCCGCAACGAGCGCAACCCTCGTTCTATGTTGCCAGCGGGTCATGCCGGGGACTCATAGGAGACTGCCGGGGTCAACTCGGAGGAAGGTGGGGATGACGTCAAATCATCATGCCCCTTATGTCTTGGGCTTCACGCATGCTACAATGGCCGGTACAAAGGGCTGCGAAACCGTAAGGTGGAGCGAATCCCAAAAAGCCGGTCTCAGTTCGGATTGGGGTCTGCAACTCGACCCCATGAAGTCGGAGTCGCTAGTAATCGCAGATCAGCAACGCTGCGGTGAATACGTTCCCGGGCCTTGTACACACCGCCCGTCACGTCACGAAAGTCGGTAACACCCGAAGCCGGTGGCCCAACCCCTTGTGGGAGGGAGCCGTCGAAGGTGGGACTGGCGATTGGGACGAAGTCGTAACAAGGTAGCCGTACCGGAAGGTGCGGCTGGATCACCTCCTTTCTAAGGAGCATCTAGGCTCATTGCCTTTCGGGGTGTGGGTCCAGTGCCCGCTCGGGGCGTTCGTCTCCGAGGGGTAGCTCATGGGTGGAACATCAATTAGTTGGCGGTCGGGTTCTCGTGTGTCCAGTACTTCTCTGCAGCTTGCTGCGGGGGATGGAACGGCATCGTGGGGGTCTGGTCGTCTGGCGCGCTGTTGGGTCCTGAGGGAGTGGCTGCGGTCACGAACTCCGGGGACCCTGTGGTCGGTCGAACCGCCACCCGCATGAACGCCTGCTGCTTGTCCTGTTCGTTGGGCTGGTGGTGGGTGGTGGGTGTGTAGGCGCCGAGGTGCTGCAGGGGACCTCCCGTTTCTTGAGAACTGCATAGTGGACGCGAGCATCTTTATCTTTGTTGCATCAAGTTGATAAGGGCACACGGTGGATGCCTTGGCATCAGGAGCCGATGAAGGACGTAGGAACCTGCGATAAGCCTCGGGTAGTTGGTAACCGAACTGTGATCCGAGGATTTCCGAATGGGGCAACCCGGCTGGAGTCATGTCCAGTCACCCGCGCCTGAACACATAGGGCGTGCGGAGGGCACGAGGGGAAGTGAAACATCTCAGTACCCTCAGGAAGAGAAAGCAAAAGCGATTCCGTGAGTAGTGGCGAGCGAAAGCGGAACAGGCTAAACCGTTCACGTGTGATAGCCGGCAGGCGTTGCGTGGGCGGGGTCGTGGGACCTCCTGGCTGGGACTGCCGTTCCAGCAGGGTGACGTTCATGTCATAGCCGAAGGACCTGGGAAGGTTCGGCACAGAGGGTGAGACCCCCGTAGGCGAAATGGCATGGCGGCCCTGGAGGGATCCCAAGTAGCACGGGGCCCGAGAAATCCCGTGTGAATCTGCGAGGACCATCTCGTAAGCCTAAATACTCCCTGATGACCGATAGCGGACAAGTACCGTGAGGGAAAGGTGAAAAGTACCCCGGGAGGGGAGTGAAATAGTACCTGAAACCGTGTGCCTACAAGCCGTTGGAGCCTTTAGGGGTGACAGCGTGCCTTTTGAAGAATGAGCCTGCGAGTTAGTGTTACGTGGCGAGGTTAACCCGTGTGGGGAAGCCGTAGCGAAAGCGAGTCCGAATAGGGCGTCTGAGTCGCGTGATCTAGACCCGAAGCGAAGTGATCTACCCATGGCCAGGTTGAAGCGCGGGTAAGACCGCGTGGAGGACCGAACCCACCAGGGTTGAAAACCTGGGGGATGAGCTGTGGGTAGGGGTGAAAGGCCAATCAAACTTCGTGATAGCTGGTTCTCCCCGAAATGCATTTAGGTGCAGCGTCTCGTGTTTCTTACCGGAGGTAGAGCTACTGGATGGCTAATGGGCCTCACCAGGTTACTGACGTCAGCCAAACTCCGAATGCCGGTAAGTGAGAGCGAGGCAGTGAGACTGCGGGGGATAAGCTCCGTAGTCGAAAGGGAAACAGCCCAGACCACCGGCTAAGGCCCCAAAGCGTGTGCTAAGTGGAAAAGGATGTGGAGTTGCCCAGACAACCAGGAGGTTGGCTTAGAAGCAGCCACCCTTGAAAGAGTGCGTAATAGCTCACTGGTCAAGTGATTCCGCGCCGACAATGTAGCGGGGCTCAAGCACACCGCCGAAGCCGTGGCATTCACACAACAGCCCGATGTCCCCTTGAGGGGTGTCCAGGCGTGTGGATGGGTAGGGGAGCGTCGTGTGGCGAGTGAAGCGGCGGGGGAACCCAGCCGTGGACGCCACACGAGTGAGAATGCAGGCATGAGTAGCGAAAGACGGGTGAGAAACCCGTCCGCCGAATGACCAAGGGTTCCAGGGCCAGGTTAATCCGCCCTGGGTAAGTCGGGACCTAAGGCGAGGCCGACAGGCGTAGTCGATGGACAACGGGTTGATATTCCCGTACCGGCGAAGAACCGCCCATATCGAATCAGACGATGCTGAGCACCATGAAGTTCGTCCCAGCTTGCTGGGGTGGGTGGATCGTGCGACCCAGATCTGTAGTAGGTAAGCGTATTAACAGGAGTGACGCAGGAAGGTAGCCTCCGCGGGGCGATGGTTGTCCCCGTCTAAGTGTCCGAGGGTTGAGCATTGGCAAATCCGTGCTCTACGTGCCTGAGGCGCGACAGTGACCGCGTATGCGGGAAGATGGGTGATCCTATGCTGCCTAGAAAAGCTTCGACGCGAGGTTCTAGCCGCCCGTACCCCAAACCGACTCAGGTGGTCAGGTAGAGAATACCAAGGCGATCGAGTGAACTGTGGTTAAGGAACTCGGCAAAATGCCCCCGTAACTTCGGGAGAAGGGGGGCCGGAGGCGTGAGAGCGCTGATGGCCGCAGAGACCAGGGAGAAGCGACTGTTTACTAAAAACACAGGTCCGTGCTAAGTCGTAAGACGATGTATACGGACTGACGCCTGCCCGGTGCTGGAACGTTAAGGGGACGGGTTAGCCGCAAGGCGAAGCTCAGAACTTAAGCGCCAGTAAACGGCGGTGGTAACTATAACCATCCTAAGGTAGCGAAATTCCTTGTCGGGTAAGTTCCGACCTGCACGAATGGCGTAACGACTTCTCCACTGTCTCAACCACAGACTCGGCGAAATTGCACTACGAGTAAAGATGCTCGTTACGCGCAGCAGGACGGAAAGACCCCGGGACCTTTACTATAGCTTGGTATTGGTGTTCGGAACGGCTTGTGTAGGATAGGTGGGAGACTGTGAAGCGGGCACGCTAGTGTCGGTGGAGTCAACGTTGAAATACCACTCTGGTCGTTCTGGACATCTAACTTCGGTCCGTAATCCGGATCAGGGACAGTGCCTGGTGGGTAGTTTAACTGGGGCGGTTGCCTCCTAAAATGTAACGGAGGCGCTCAAAGGTTCCCTCAGCCTGGTTGGCAATCAGGTGTTGAGTGTAAGTGCACAAGGGAGCTTGACTGCGAGACTGACAAGTCGAGCAGGGACGAAAGTCGGAACTAGTGACCCGGCCGTGGTGAATGGAAACGCGGTCGCTCATCGGATAAAAGGTACCCCGGGGATAACAGGCTGATCTTGCCCAAGAGTCCATATCGACGGCATGGTTTGGCACCTCGATGTCGGCTCGTCGCATCCTGGGGCTGGAGTCGGTCCCAAGGGTTGGGCTGTTCGCCCATTAAAGCGGCACGCGAGCTGGGTTTAGAACGTCGTGAGACAGTTCGGTCCCTATCCGCTGTGCGCGTTGGAGATTTGAGAAGGGCTGTCCCTAGTACGAGAGGACCGGGACGGACTAACCTCTGGTGTGTCAGTTGTTCCGCCAGGAGCACCGCTGATTAGCTACGTTGGGAAGGGATAACCGCTGAAAGCATCTAAGCGGGAAGCCTGCTTCAAGATGAGATCTCCGTGGGTTTAGGCCCGAGAGGCTCCCAGCTAGACTACTGGGTTGATAGGCCGGAGGTGGAAGCGTGGTAACACGTGCAGCTGACCGGTACTAATAAGCCGATGACTTGATAACAATGATTTGCTTCGCGTCCACTATGCGGTTCCCGAGATACGGGGGGCCAACAGACACACGAGTTCGTTCGTGTGGTGTGTTGGTTCCTGACATCTCGATAGAGTTTCGGCGGTCATGGCGAAGGGGAAACGCCCGGTCCCATTCCGAACCCGGAAGCTAAGCCCTTCTGCGCCGATGGTACTGCACGGGACACTGTGTGGGAGAGTAGGTCACCGCCGGACATTCTTTACGATAGGCCGCCCCGATTGGGGCGGCCTATCGTGCGTTAC
>NZ_JBPKAO010000022.1:0-10834 GCF_051216895.1 Aquipuribacter aurantiacus | reverse complement strand
CCGACCCGCCCCGGGTGGTCGCGCGCCGGAGCAGGGCAAGCCCGTAGTCACACCGCAATCAGAGGGGGGGGAGGCCGCGGCCACCGCGTAATCCTTCGAGTGCTCTCTCAAGGGGCGGTTCATCCCGCCGCGATGGTTCTGTCTGTCCCCAGTGAAACTGTGTCCCCATGCTGATCGAAGCGGGTGGGGCCGCCGCCATCGTCGGGGCATTGATCGCCTTAGCAGGCATCGGCCTGCAGTGGAGGGCGCTGCCGGGCCGAGTGGCGAGCCGGCAACGCGAGCTCGAATCGCTGGATACAGTCGCCGAGGCGATGGGGCGCTTGTACGGCATTGTTCGGCACGCCGACGAGCAACCTGTCAGCGACGAGGGCGTGCGGGAGGCGGTGGTCGCCTTCGAGCGCACCCTGGAGGCGCATGAGGCGCTCCTACCGGACGTGCTGAGACCAGTGCGGCGGGAGGTGCGCTTCGCCCTCGCTAACTGGGTCGGCGGTCCGGCCAGCGCGGCCCTGTCACCCGAGGCAGGCCTCCTGCCGAGCCACCGCTTCGACAGGAGGTGGTGGTGGCTGGCGGACTCCTACATCGAGTACCTGCTCGCCGCGGTTCAGCAATCCCGTGCCGGCCGCACGCCACCGCGGTTATGGCGCTACGACCAGTGGCCGCTCCACTTCGACGGCTGCGCCTGCCCGCCGTCGCTGGCAAACAGCGCCTGCGCGAGCTGACTCACCTCGAGCTCAATGCGATCTTGGCCTGGGTGGCTCGCGCCACCGATGGCTCGCGCGGGCACGATCACGTCGTCGCGCTGGCCGCGCGCGGTGCACCGGTGCGGTTCGGCTCAGGAGTCGTAGGCGTGCCGGACGACCCGCCGCCACGCGGGTGGCAGCGGTTCGGGATCGGTGTCCGTGCCGCGCAGGTAGGGCCGGCGCATGCGCGCCGACTCGGTCTCCGCCCACGCCCCAATCACCCATCGCGCCAGCGCGACAAGTCGCAGTGCGGTTCTTGCGGGAGCGACACCGAGGTCGGGCAGCGACAACGCCGCCTGGAGGTCATCAACGTTGGGGACCTCCGCATCGGCGACGAGAGGCCCCCAGGACAAGGGGGCGAGGCTACGCCCGGAGGCAGCCGCCTGCGCCGTCACAGCGGCAGAGAGCTGTTGCCGATGACGGCGGATCTCCGTCAGTGCCACCAAGGGGTCGAGGTACCGCGTCGGTACTTCCTCAGCAAGGTCGACCGGGCCGATGCTGCTGACACCGGCCGCCTGGAGCAGGCTGGCCACCTCGCCGACGCTTCGGCCAAGGAGCGCCCGGCGGTCCAGCAAGGAGGCGACGGACTCGCCAGAAAGTGTCTGCTCGTTGGTCGGGGAGCTGATCCAGGCTCCACAGGGCTCACCCTGCAGCGTGAAGGCCCACAGGGCCACGCCGTCACCGCTGTCCCGGGGCGCCACCACCAGTGGAGCACGGGTGGGGCGACCGCCGACCATCACCGGGCCCGCCGTCGCTGTCGTGACTTCGGCGGCGTTCGTGTCCTCTTCGTGGTCGAAGTCCTGTCCCGCCGCCGTCGCCCCGGGCGACAGCGTCTCGGGCTCCACGTGGGAAGGGACCGTGCTGCGGCTCATCTGCGTAGGTCGCTGCGGATCGCGCGGGCCAGGTACTCCTCCTGGTTACCGCGCCTCACCGGGGACTCGTTGACGTGCTCCGAGGGTGGGGGGTAGCCGAGCCAGGCGCGGAACTCGTCGATACCGACGACCGGGATGCCGTAGCCGCGGGCCTTCTTGGCCTTTCCGGACAGGCTCGCCGGATCGGCTGCGACGACGAGCGTCACGTCCTTGGTGACTGTGGAGCGGGGTTCGAAGCCGTGCTCGGCGGCGCGGGCGAACCACTGTTCACGGGGCTCAGGCATGCTGCCGGTGAAGACCACGGCCTGGCCCATCTCCAGCGACCACGCCGACGTCGGACCACCCTCGAAGCGGGCGTCACCCAAAGCGGACTCGACACTGCTGTCGGGCAGCCCCAGCAATCGGGAGACACGCACCAGGTCGAGCAGTTCTTCCTCAGTCACCAGGTCGTCGGCGACGGCGAGCCGGGCCAGCGCCTGCAGGTAGCCGCTGTGCAGCCGCAGGACGTCTCCACGGCTCAGCCGCAGGTGATCGGCGAGGCTCCACAGCGCCGCAAGCTCGTCGGCGCTCAGGTAGCGGTCTGCGAGGGCCACGTCCAGGACGGCGAGGTACGGGTCGGCCAGTGCGCTGGAGTCCACGCGGGGCATGAAGTCGACAGTGCGCGCGAGCAGGGTCGGGTCCGCGCCGCGGTCGGCGAACCCCGTCCGGGTCCTTAGCGCAGCCCGGACGGCCGGTACCGGGACCGGAGGCCAGCCGTTAGCCGCCTCGACGGCGCCGTCCCACGGGGGGCTGGGGTGGGTGGCCTGCAGGTAGTGACCAAGCAGGGCCGCAGCACCGCGGGCGTCGGAGGCGGCGCTGTGTACGCCGTTCAGCGGCACTCCGGCACGGGCGCAACAGTCCCGAAGGGTCCGGGACGCGTTGGGGAGCAGCAGCCCAGCCCAGTGCATCGTGCACACGCCCCGCTCCGCGAGCTGCGGCACCTCGACCTGCATGCGTGCGTACTCCGCGCTCAGGAACAGCCCGTCGAAGGCGATGTTGTGCGCGACGAGGACTCGGCCGGCCAGCAGCGCGGCGACCTCGTCGGCCACGTCGGAGAAACGGGGCGCCTGTGCCGCGTCGGCGGCGCTGATGCCGTGCACGTGCTGGGGACCCATGTCTCTGTCGGGGTTGAGCAGGGTGCACCACTCCCCCTCGACCCAACCGTCCGCGTCCACGTGCACGACTGCGAGCTCCACCACTCGGTCGTGCAGCCGCGGCGAAAAGCCGGTGGTCTCAACATCGACGACTGCGTACACGTCTCTCCCCTGCTCGTCTTTGAGCCACCGACCGTAACCAGCCGGCCATGACGGCGCGGGCACTTCAGAGAATCCAGGTGCAACCAGGGCCGCTGGAGCGACCGGTCGTGGTGTTGAGGCGTGAACCGCCACTGGGACCTTCGACCGGCTGCCGACGAGCAGCCCCCTCAGACGGGATTCCGCGGTGGGGTTCTAGTTGGTGGTGGTCGCCATGTCAGGCATGGCGCTGCTCGCCTCCTCGACTGCTGAACGGCACGACGTCGGCGGCGCCTTGGTCGCTGCCGTTGGACGGTTCGCGGGCGTCACGACGGAGCCACCCGCGGACCTCGTCATGGTCGAAACGCGAGACCTAGCTAATGCGGTGGGTGTGCAATCGGCCTCAAGGCCTCGGCGAAGGTGCGGGTCAGGGTGAGCATGCGTCAGGTCTCGTGTNCAGGCATGGCGCTGCTCGCCTCCTCGACTGCTGAACGGCACGACGTCGGCGGCGCCTTGGTCGCTGCCGTTGGACGGTTCGCGGGCGTCACGACGGAGCCACCCGCGGACCTCGTCATGGTCGAAACGCGAGACCTAGCTAATGCGGTGGGTGTGCAATCGGCCTCAAGGCCTCGGCGAAGGTGCGGGTCAGGGTGAGCATGCGTCAGGTCTCGTGTTGGGCCGCTTCGGCGGTGCCGGTACCGTCCACGACCCGGGCAGAAAGTGGTCGATGTCAGCCAAGGTGGGCTCCGGCACGGCGCATGACCGCCTCGACCGTCAGTAGCGGGTCGGGCAGCTGCGCGGCGGCGGCGCTCAGGGTCGCGAGATCGATTCATCGGGCACGTGCAGCATCACGGCCTGGAAAGCCCACACCTCGTTGCCGAGCCGGTCGATCCGCTTTCAGACCCGGAGCAGCTCTTCGGACAGCCGTCGAGGCTGCAGACTTGTTCAGAAACTCAAGGGCGCCTACAACAACATGAGTCGAGGCATCGCTGCCCCTGTTTTTCGCTCTAGACCTCGTGCCGGCGAGACGCTATCGACAGTAGAAGCCGTATGCGGCCGCCGGGTGGAGCGACCGAAAATCGACCCACTGATCGACGAAGCGCGCACCCATCCAACCGACTTCGTCACAATTCATTCTGTTGTCTCGGCGATTCGAGCTCCGCAGTCAGGCTGCGCTCCATCGACGCATTATTCCCGTCGCGGGAGGCCTCGATAACCGAACGAACGAGCATCAGCGACAAAACGGTATCGATGGACTTGCCAAGAAGCCGCACATTGCTCGAATTCTTGGCAAGCGGCCGTAGCCTTTGAAGTACATCAGCACGATTAAAGTGCATCGCCTCGTCTCGATCCATATGGCTCAATCGATGATCGACTATCCGCTCCATCACCTCCATAGTCTCAGGCTCCGTCAGATGCTCAAACTCAATCAGCGCATCGAAGCGCGAAGCAAGTGCGTCGCCCAACGACTCTTTGATCTCAGCTTCCGAGGCGTAATTCGACGTACAGATTATGAGAGACGGTCCCAACTTGACGGTGTAGTTCTTGTCAATGAATCTCCCGTCATCAAAGAGCTGGTAAAAGGCACTATGGAAAACAGGGTTTGCCTTGTCAAACTCGTCGATGAGTATCACCCCGGATTCGCGATCCAACAAATCACGCGCAAAAGACGCCTCTGAGTGGCCGCCGCCGAAGATGTAGGAGGCGAATTTGTCGCTGTGATACATCGAAAACTGCTTTCGGAGTAGCGAACCACCGAGTAAATCATTGATGAACTGCGCTGTCTGAGTTTTTCCAACGCCAGAAGGGCCGTAGAGCATCAGAACAATTGGTTTGTCTCGATTCGGCCGCACGAGCGGGTACATTGCCGCAAGCAACAGATCCTTCACGGACTTCTGGCCCACCAAGTGATCGGCGAAGCCTTGGTCAAACTGCAATAATGTGGTGTCCGTTACCGTGGGATGCGCAAAATGCACTTCTTTGACGCCCTTGTACATGCGAACAAGTTGCTCATAGACCCGAGCTGGCGGATTGTTGATGTACAGCTCCCTAGGCCGCAGAGTACGCACAAGGCGAGCAAAGTTGCTCAGGACGTGTTCGCTCAGACTCGCAAAATCACTGGACTCTGCTGCTACGCGCCTAGGCCGACGAGGCTTTGGCGGAGACTCGTCATCGCCCTCTCGCATCCCAACAACCCTGAGTTGCCGTTGCTGCTCGTCGAGGCCTAGCGCCAAGGTGACAAGGTTCCTTACCTTGCCCGTTCCTACTTGTTCGTGAAACCAAGCTGGCGGACCGAAGTAGATCACTACTTGGGTCTCAGCCATGTTCTACTCCCGCTAGCACTACGTCAAAGACGTCAAGCAACTTCACAGCCGCAGGCTCCCGATCGACAGGACCATCAACTATTTCTATAGCCGTTGGCGTTTTGCTCTCGTCGCGCGAAGTATCCGACCCGCCCATCTCGGCGTCAACACTCAGACTTGTTTCCGTGGTCTGCCCTACGAGCACCCCGTGATACACCAAGCGCATGCGTCCCAGATCAGTGAGGCCGTAGTTGTTGCGAAATGCAGCAATATTGAACCGCAATACGCAACTAGCTGCTA
This sequence comes from Aquipuribacter aurantiacus, assembly GCF_051216895.1. Lineage (NCBI taxonomy): Bacteria > Bacillati > Actinomycetota > Actinomycetes > Micrococcales > Intrasporangiaceae > Aquipuribacter > Aquipuribacter aurantiacus. The sequence continues at coordinate 5,348 of NZ_JBPKAO010000022.1, read as the reverse complement.
CCGCGCCCGGCTCACGAGCGAGTAGCTCGTAGTAGCCTTTGGCCCGTTCCAGCGCCTCGTCCATACGGGCAAGATCTAGGCCAGCTTCAACCGCTTTGGCGACGACCATGTAGGGCGTATACATCTTCATAAATGCCATGGAGTCCTTGGGGGCGGTGACGTCGAATCCGCGAAGGGCCTTTACCCGCTCGTCACCAGCAACGCTCGCAAGGTAGTCGGTGAGGATGGTGTTCGAGAGGGTCTTGTGCAAGATGCTTTGCCCTACACGGGATACATCAAATCCTCCGCCAGTCTCAACTGACGCACCAAGAAATGGCAGCCAAGAGAACTTTGCCGCAATCTTGGACTCGACTTCCGCATGTGTCTTCGCGGACCGGTCCCTGATGTACTCGCTCCGCGTCGACGCGTTCCCGCCGGCGGTGATGTCGAGATAGTCAGAAGCAGACTGTTCGTCGAAGTACACGATCTTTACTATCGAGGCGCCAGCCTGTGCCCCATTTCGAACCCCATCCATCTTCGACACCTTCACTCCTGATAAGCCGGTCTCCATTCTAGGTTCAGACCGAACCACGAAATCCCAATAGCCTTCGATAGAGGGCAGTGCGGCAAATTTACTTGCGTAAAGTCCACTGAAGCAACCCCTCCCCCCCTTTCCTCAAAGTTGTCGCAGGCAATCCGGCAAATCTTGCCCGCGCGGTGGGTCCGCTTGCCCGATCCTGTTGTACTAGATCAATTTGCGCGGCTCCGCCGCACGCCCGCGCCGGGAGTGCGGCGCAGGCGCCGTTCCTGGCGCGGGCGCTAGGCGTCGCGCAGACCGTCAACTCGTTCGAGCAGAGGGTGGCGCGCTAGCGACCCTGCTGTTTCCGACGCCGGGGCTCCGAGACGTCGCAGTAGTAGGCCAGCGCTGATCATGTCCAACTGTCCGCACAACCTCGCCACTGCTCGCGTAGCACGGCGAGACAGTCCTGTATGCGCAACGCCGTTCCTGGTCTCTTTCACCTCACGGACGAACTCCTGGGATGACTGGGACCCGAGTATCAGCTCTAACGCCTCCACAGGCAACGTGAGGAGCAACGCCGACAATCTATCCGCAAACGTCAACGAAAAGTATCCGTGTGCCATCTTATTGACCAGCCCGCGGTCCCTACGGCTCAGAGAACGCAACACAAGACGCAGCAAGGACCGCTCCGAGTCACGTTCCCCCCGATCAGCGACCAGCCCCAACTTTAGGGCCTCCCTGTGGTACTGCTCCAAAGCCCCACACTGCAACACCAGTCGAGCGTAGGGCGGAAGATCCTCCACGCCGTGTGACAGAAAAACGGCGGCGAATCCCGCCAACGCGTCCCGATCGTTCCACCATCGAGGCCAAAGCGTGAAAACGGCCTCGGATGCGGGGACTGGCCAGCCAGCATGCCGCCGCAGAATGTCGTTTGACGATCCGACACGCTCGCTCATCAGAGTTGAGCATCTGCCGGAGACGCCCAACACCTCGATGGTCTGAAGATTCGGATGCACTGTCCCGTCCAGTGTTGTCACAAAGACATCCTGTAACCGGACACGCAGGCCGCTAATCCGCACCAGTTCACCAACCGCTAGCGAGAAGCCTTGTTCTAGCGGAATGATGAATCGACTTAGCAGATCCGAGAAGGACACGGGCTGCAGCAGTCGTACGGTGATCCACTCCTCCCCGTAAACCGTAGATCGGTAGCCCCTACCCACTTCTCCCGTCGTGAACAGTTGAGATTCAAACACCGCATCAGAAGTGGTCACCCTATGGCTTGAGGTGCGACTCAAGGTCGCGGAGACCATAGTGGACTCGCCAAAGTCTGCTCGGCTCCGTACGGGGTCTCGCGCCATCCAATCGTTCAAGAGTTCAAACTTCGCATCAAACTCAATGTACGACTCTTGTTGGCTGTCTACGGTCGCGCCGACAAAAGCGTGCTCAATGGATGCGACGAGACGCGTGGGGCGACTTGGGTGCGAATCCGACTGTATTGAGACACGACTCGCTCGCAACGTTAACTGTCCGGCGGGGCTCGAATACCAGAATGTAAAAGGAGGATTTATGGGCTGCGCGACGGATAGCCCGGTCAAGTCACAGGTCAACTTCATCGCGGCTAAGTCGAATTCACCAGGTGCGGGCTCGGAAGCGATGCCTCCATGCCAGGGCCCGTACACCTTCGAATCCGCGCTGAGTATCATCCCAGCAAACTATACCTGGCAGCCCCTGCTCCTGTCCTGAGCATCGATCCGCTGACCGCTCGCTGGCCGTGTTGCTTGCTAGAGCCGGTCAGGGACGACCTGCGAAGTCCACTCTCGCCGCTTTGCCTGGGGTCGTGCCCGTGGGGCGGCCGAGCGCCTGGCGTTCTGACATGGCTCCTAGACGCCGAAAGCTAGTCTGCTGAGTGATCACTCTTGGGTCAGGTTGCTACTGCGCCACGGTTGCGGACCGACATGATCATGACAGGTACGTTCGACAATGATAATCGCCGCGTTCAGCGTCGTAAGCGACGGGGTTATCTCGCGGCATTAGGCTGACTCGGGAGTCACGTTGACGACGGTTCGGCCACGATCATCAAGGTACGGTGGACCAAGGGGACGGATATCGAGAATGCCCTGTGTGGCTTGCGCAACGACGACCCGCTGTCCCTGGACGGTCCCGTGGAAGTTGGCCACGGCCTCGTGAGGGTAGTCGTCACGAGGACACCGGGGGCGACCTCACGCGTCGCCCTTAGGGGCCGCATGGTCCCTGTCCTGGCATGTATGTTCTGAAGCCAGCCACGCGAAGATCCTGCCGGGAGACCGGTCAGTTGCAGAACAGTGGGGACTGGTCGTCCGGTAGGCCCGGCTGTGTGGTGCCGGTAGGAGTTCGTCAGCTGGCGATCGTCAGCGGGTGGAACCCGAAGGCAAGACGGGCTCTTCTGCAGTCGAATCCTCCGTGGACGTCGTCCGGCCCGGTTACCTGGCCCACCCTGGCTCGGGAAGTGGAAGCACGGTCTGGACGTAGACGTCGATGAGGCGCCGACCGGCAGGCTGCGTAAGCTCTACATCGTTTGCGCTAGCTCCCGCACTGAGGTCGAGACCTGACGTTGCCGACATCGCGGCTGCGGCCGCGGCCACAGTGGCTTCGGTGGCCATGCCGATACGAGCTCCCACCAAGGGCGGCAGAGGCACGTGGTCGTTGTGGCGGAGCGCGCGAGGATCCACCGGGCTTTTAAGAGTGTCCAGACGTCCGTCACGTCGGCGGACTTCAGCATCGAGGGCGCCCGCACCGCTAGCGAAGTACCCGGCTAGCGCGCTCCGTGCCGAGACGTACGCGGTGGTCTGAGGCGCGGTGTCCGCGAGGTGCTGCGCCAAGTCCACTGCCGCGGTGAGAGCCTCTTGCAGGGTGTGGGCGACCTCGGGCAGGTCGACACGTGTTGTGACGTCCGCGGGGGTTGCCGGAGACGTGGTGTGGTGGGCGATCTCGAGGATCGCGGCGCGAACCTCGGCTGCGGTGGCGAGGAGGTCTGGGTCGGTGCGGGCGGTGCTGGCGTCGGTGAGTCGGCGCCACTGTGCGGCTAGGTCGGCCCAGGCCGCCTGCGTGGCCTCGAGAGCGGGTTCGGCACGCGCGCGCAGGGCGGGGTCGAGCCGCCCGGTCTCGACCCCGGCGCGGATGACGGCGGAGGCGGCGGTGGCGATGTAGGCCTGGGTCGCGGCAACAAGAGCCAGGTTTGCGGGAGTTGGTTCGTAAGCGGTCACACGGTGGGCATGGATGTCCCAGCGGACCAGCGCCGCGTCGAGGCGTCCGACACCGTTCATGGGGGCTTGGTGTTCGCCCTCTGCTGCGGCGACGAATCGGCGGCCGACGTAGGTACCGGCGAGGCGTTCGAAGACCTCGAGCCGTCTCAGGGCTTCGGTTCCCCGCGGCACGGCGCGAGTCTCCCTGACGTCGCGGGAGCCGTGGGTCCGGCGCAGCTCGTCCTGCACGTGCTGCCGTACGGCCAGCCCGGTGCCGTGGCTGGCCACGTGCAGGGCATGGATCACCCTGGTCCGCGCCGCCAAGACGTCCGCGCGGACGACTGACAGCAGCCCGGGCCTCGGGGGCTGCGTGTGGAAACGGTCCACCAGGGCGGCGGCGCGGGTAAAGGTCTCCGCGATGCGAATCAGCCGCTCGTCGGCAGGCCCGTCCCCGGGCCAGCCCACCGTCAGTTGGCGGCGGTGCATGCGTTGAGCGTGCGCCTGCAGGCGGGTCAGGATCTCCGCGTCCGCCCGTCCTTGGGCATCAGGCGTCGGGACCGGAAGGCTGCGCCACAGCTCGGCTGCTGCTTGGACCGTCTCGCCCCAGGTGCGAAGCAGGGCAGCGGCCTGGTCGCCATCAAGGTCGAGAAGCAGATCGCGGGCGAGGTGGTCCGCGTCTCGCAGCAGCTCGCCGACGCTGCGACGGTCATGGGCCCAGACGACGAGTGGGTCGTCGTCGAGATCCGCCGGGCGCGGCCGCCCAGCCGACGTCACGGCCGTCTCCCAAACGGGCCCGCTTGGTCGACACCCCGAAGGACGGTGGCTTCGGCAAGAAGGTCGCAGATCCGGATTACGAGGCCGGACATGCCGGCGGGGAACGCGTCTATCGCTAGCGAGCGAGCCAGGACCTCCGCCGCAGCGAGGGTGTCGAGCGCCCCGGCGGGGACGTGTTCCGGCCCGTAGTCGTCGACGGGCGGCTGCGCCATGAGGTTTGCCGCCTCGCAGGCCGCGAGCTCCGCCCCGAGGGCAAGCGGATGCCCGGCCGAGGAGAGACCTTCCGCCTGCGCCTGCAGCCGCACCTGCTCCGCGGTGTCCTGCAGGAGCCATCGCACCTGCGCCAGCACGACTGTCGCCTCTGAATCCTTGCCATCCGGTTGTGCAGGTGGCGACGGTCCGAGACCAGGTATGGCCTGCTCGTCGAATGAGCCGCCCAGCACGACGGGTCCGTCGAGACCGGCGTCGTGACCGTCCATACGGTGCTCCTCCCGCGCTCGCCTGCCTGACCCCTCGCCTACGGCGATGTCCGCTTCAGGACGGGTCCCTCGGCGACCGGTGGCCCTGTCGCGAGGCCTCTGTTGCCTTGAGAAGGGGCAGGCAGGGCGGCTTGGTGGTCACTGAAGGAGCACCAGAGTTCGTGACGCTCGAACCCGGGCCAACCCGGCACCGCATCTGTCGTGGCTCGAGTCCCTCGCAATGCCTTGAGCCCTAGACCGTGACCCGTCCCTGTTGCCGACCTTCCGTGTCTCCTGCGTCACGCCGCTCCAGCGGCTCTCGACGGCCCTGGCGGTCCTTCGTCCCCCCCGCAGCGAAGGACCAAGATCATCTGCCACACACCTCTTGCACCATCG
>NZ_JBPKAO010000021.1:0-12540 GCF_051216895.1 Aquipuribacter aurantiacus | reverse complement strand
TGCCGGCCCCGTTGGGACCGATGATGCCGACGAGCTCGCCCGGTGCGGCGTACAGGTCCGTGCCGTTGAGGATGTTGACCCCGGGCAGGTAGCCCGCGACCAGCTCGTCGACCCGCAGGACCGCGTTCTCGGCGCCGCGCAGGTGGTCGTCACGCCCGATGACCGTCGACCCGCCGGTCGGGGCGGTCGCACCGGTGGTGGTGGGGGACTCGGTCATGACTTGTCGACCTCCGTCGGTCCGGTACGGCCGGTGGTGCCGGCTGCGTCCGCGTCCGTGCTGTGCGTGTAGTGGTGGCCCGGGTCGATCTCCTCCAGCGGCGCGGCGTCCAGCGACGCGTCGTGGTGCCCACCCAGGTAGGCGTCGATGACGGCGGGGTCCGCCATGACCGACTCCGGCGGCCCCTCGGCCACGATCTTGCCCTGGGCCATCACGATCACCCAGTCGGAGATGTCGCGGACCATGTCCATGTCGTGCTCGACGAAGAGCACGGTCATGCCCTGCTCGCGCAGGTCCTTGACGTGGCCGAGCAGGGACTGCGTCAGGGCGGGGTTCACCCCGGCCATCGGCTCGTCGAGCATGACCATCTGCGGCTTGCTCATGAGCGCGCGCGCCATCTCGAGCAGCTTGCGCTGACCGCCGGACAGCGAGCCGGCGAAGTCCTGCCGCTTGGCGTCGAGCTTGAACCGCTTGAGCAGCTCGTCCGCGCGCTCGGTGATCTCGCGCTCCTCGCCGGCCCACAGCGGCTTGAAGAGGGCGGCGAGCATGCCCTCCCCGCGCTGCTTCTGCGAGCCCAGCCGCATGTTCTCGATCACCGTGAGGCGCGACAGGGCCTTGGTGAGCTGGAACGTGCGGACCATGCCCTTGCGGGCGACCTTGTGGGCGGCGAGCTTCGAGAACTTCTGCCCGTCGAAGGTCCACACGCCCTCGTCCGGGGAGTCGAAACCGGTGAGGAGGTTGAACNGTTCTCGATCACCGTGAGGCGCGACAGGGCCTTGGTGAGCTGGAACGTGCGGACCATGCCCTTGCGGGCGACCTTGTGGGCGGCGAGCTTCGAGAACTTCTGCCCGTCGAAGGTCCACACGCCCTCGTCCGGGGAGTCGAAACCGGTGAGGAGGTTGAACAGCGTGGTCTTGCCCGCCCCGTTGGGGCCGATGAGCGCGGTGATGGCATTGCGCTGGATCTCGACGTGCTCGACGTCGACGGCCGTGAGGCCGCCGAAGCGCCGGACGACGTTGTCGGCCACGAGGATCGGGTCCGGCTTCTTCGCCCCGGGGACCCGGGGCACGTCGAGCAGGGCCGCGGTGGCCCGGTCGCGGTAGGCGGTGCCGGCCCCGACCTGGTCGACCGCCACCGTCGAGCCGGTCCCGGCGGCGTCCTCGTCCTGCGGGACAGCGGTGCTGCCCGAGCGCTCCGGGCCTGTGTTCGTCTGGTCAGCGGGCATCGAGCACCAGCTCCCTCCGGTCGCCGAGAATTCCCTGTGGGCGGTAGGTCATGAGCAGCATGAGCGCCAGCCCCACCAGGATGAAACGCATCTGACCGACCTGCACGCCGTCCATGAGCCAGGTCGGGATGTAACCGGCGCCGACGGCGCCGCGCAGGACCGTGTCCGTGAGCGACAGCGTCACCCAGAGGATGACCGCACCCAGCACCGGTCCCATGACCCGGGCCGCGCCACCGAGCAGCAGGGCCGTGTAGGCCAGGAACGTCAGCTGGGTGGCGTAGTTGTCGGGCTGGACCGACCCGCGCGACAGGCTCAGCACGATGCCGGCCAGGGCGCCGATGACGCCACCCAGGACCAGCGCCTGCATCTTGTAGGCGAAGATGTTCTTGCCGAGGCTGCGGACCGCGTCCTCGTCCTCGCGGATGCCCTTGAGCACCCGGCCCCAGGGGCTGCGGACCAGGAGCCAGGTCACCAGCAGCGACAGCGCGATGAGCGCGACGCCGACCACCCGGATCCACAGGCCCCGCTCGCTGTACTCCCACGGGCCGAAGCCGTAGGTCCCCTCGGGGAACGGGTTCATGGCGTAGAACTCGCGCGCCATGCCGTTGATGCCGTTCGAGCCGCCCGTGTAGGTGTCGAACGTGCTCGAGCGCACCACGAAGCGGAAGATCTCCGCCGTCGCGATGGTGGCGATGGCCAGGTAGTCCGCCCGCAGCCGCAGCGTGGGGATACCCAGCAGCAGCGCGAGGACGGTGGCCGCGACCACCGCGACCAGCACACCCAGGAACAGCGGTGCGTCGAAGTAGGTCACGGTGATGCCGACGCCGTAGGCGCCCATGGCCACGAACGCCGCCTGGCCGAAGTTCAGCAGGCCCGTGTAGCCGAAGTGCATGTTGAGCCCGATGGCGGCCAGGCAGAAGACGATCGTGTCGATGCCGAGGATGTTCGCCAGGGCCGTGTTGAGGATGCTCCCGAAGTCCATGTCAGTCCCTTCCTCAGCCGACTCGCTGGCTTCGCCCGAGCAGGCCCTGTGGCCTGACGAGCAGGATGATGATCAGCACGGCGAGCGCACCGACGTTCTTGAGCTCGGCCGGGATGATCAGCGTGCTCAGCTCGATCAGCAGGCCGACGATGACCGCGCCCAGCATGGCGCCGAACGCCGTGCCGAGACCGCCCAGCACGACCGCCGCGAAGATGAGCAGCAGGATCTGGAAGCCCAGCAGGAAGTTCATGCCCTGGGTCAGGCCGAACAGGACACCGGACAGGCCGGCGAGCGCGGTGCCGACGATCCACACGATGCGGATGACGCCGTCGACGTCGATGCCGCTGGCGGCGGCGAGCGCCGGGTTGTCCGACACCGCCCGGGTCGCCTTGCCGGTCTTGGTGTAGAGCAAGGAGAACGCGAAGGCCAGCAGGACGATCACCGACAGCACCATGCTGAAGATGTGCGACGGCGGGATGGTGACCGAGCCGATCGGGATGCCCGCCTGCCCGCTGAAGTCGCGGTAGAAGACCGTCTGCCCGCCGAACAGGTAGAGCATCCCGTAGCGCAGGAAGAAGCTCAGACCGATCGAGAAGATCATCATCGCGATCAGACCAACCTGCTTCTTGCGCAGCGACCTCCAGATGAACGTCTCCTGGAACCAGCCGAACGCACCTGCGAGCAGCACCGTCAACGGGGCGGCCACCAGCAGGGGCAGCCCGGCGACGACGTGCAGCCCGTACGCGGTGAGCGCGCCGAAGGTGACGAGCTCGCCGTGGGCGAAGTTGGTCAGGCCCGTGGTGCCGAACACCAGCGACAGGCCGATCGCGGCGAGCGCGAGGATGAGGCCGAAGCGGAGCCCGGACACGGCGTACTGGGGCGCGAGGCGCCAGGGGATGTCGGCGAAGAAGCCGGCTCCGGGCACGTCGATGAGCGCGTCGCCGTCGCCGAGGCCGGCCTGCAGCCGGAACGCGACGGTGCGAGGGGTGCCTGGTTCGACGGTGGTCGTGAACGGGTTCTCCGCCACGCCGAGGTCGGCGAGCTCCTCCGGGAGCGTCTCCAGGTCCAGCTCGATCTCGTACTCGCCGGTCTGCGCGACCGGGAAGCTCGCGACGCCGCTGTCGTCCGTGGTCCCCTCGCCGACCACCTCGCCCTCGAAGGACACCGTGACGTCGACACCGGCCACGTCCTCGCGGGTCTCGTCGTCACGGACGCGGACGTTGATCGTCTCGCCGTCCTCGGGGGGAGCGCTCGCGGCGAGCACGTCTGGCGGTGGTGCGGTGCTGGTGACCGGCTGCAGCGCTGCGGCGGGGCCGGCGATGGTCAGGGCAAGGATCAGCCCGACGAGCGCGAAAATATGACGCACCCTCGTTCCTCCGTTGGTCGGCAGGGTGTTGCGGCAGGGGCCACCCTCGCTGGGTCTCAGCGGGAGTGACCGCCGAACCCTAGCCACAGAAAGTGCGGGTTGGGACCCCGCGACGCCGAAACGACATCGGAAAGTAACCCGGCGCCCGGAACGTCCTGCTGCGTGCTCACGCTGTGGTCCTGCGACGTCACGTGACGAACGCGCCGACCCCCGCGACCAGCACGGGAGCCACGACCAGGGCCGGCAGGAGGTCCCCGACGGGCACGTCGCGCAGCCGCAGCAGCCGCAGCCCCACCCCCAGGAGGACCAGGCCGCCCGTCGCCGACAGCGCGGCGACCTGGGCGGCGTCCAGCAGGTCGCCGAGCAGGAACCCCACCAGCGTCAGCGTGCCCTGGACCACCGCCACGGACAGCGCGCTGAGCAGCACCCCGGAGCCGAGCGCGGATGCGAACGCCGCGGCCGCCACGCCGTCGAGCAGCGACTTCACGGCCAGCTCGTCGATCCCACGGCCCAGCCCGTCGTTGATCGAGCCGAGCACGGTCAGGGGCCCGACGCAGAACACCAGCGACGCGGTGACGAACCCCTCGACGAACCGGGTGTCGCCGCGGGCGGTCCGGGACCCGGCGTCGGTGCTGCCGTGCGCCTCGGTGTCCCCGTCTGCCTCCGGGGCGGCCCGGCCCCGCAGCAGCACCGCCCGCAGGACGTGCCCCAGCTGCTCCAGCCGGGACTCCACCCGCAGCAGGGCCCCGATGATGCCGCCGAGCAGGGCCGAGCCGATGACCACGAGGGCCGCCCCCGGGCCGACGGCGTCGGTGAGCTCCGGGGAGGTGACGTCGAGGATCGACAGCACGGCGATGGACAGCGTGCCCAGGCCCAGGGCGTCCATCGCGACCAGCCGCACCCGTTCCGGCAGGCGGGAGCCCAGCAGCAGCCCGACGGTGCCGCCGAGCAGCACGGTCAGGACGTTGAGGACCGTCCCGGCACCGATGAACAGCGTCACCGCGCGCTCAGCCGGACGAACCGGGGACCGCGTCCCGGAGCAGGCAGGTGATGCGGGCGGTGCACACCCGTCGCTGCTCGTCGTCGCTCACCACCACCTCGTAGCTGGCCACGGTGCGGCCCAGCTGCAGCGCCGTCGCCACGGCGGTGACCAGGCCGGACCGGGCGGCCCGGTGGTGGGTGGCGTTGATGTCCAGGCCGACCGCGATGCGGCCCTCGCCGGCCGACAGCATGGCGCCGAACGACCCCAGCGTCTCGGCCAGCGCGACGCTCGCGCCGCCGTGCAGCAGGCCGTACGGCTGGGTGTTGCCCGTCACGGGCATGGTCGCGACGAGCCGCTGGGCGGACACCTCGACGAACTGGATCCCCAGGCGCTCGATCAGCGTGCCGGGGACGGCGGCGAGCACGGTGTCCAGCTCGCTGCGGGAGCGGTCGGCCGGGTGGTCTGACGAGTCGGTCACCCCCAGAGCCTAGGGTTGCCGCCGTGGGACGCCTGCTGCTCGTCGACGGTCATTCGCTCGCCTACCGCGCCTTCTACGCCCTCCCGGCCGAGAACTTCTCGACCTCGACGGGGCAGACCACCAACGCGGTCTACGGCTTCACGTCGATGCTGATCAACGTGCTGCGGGACGAGGCGCCGACGCACCTCGCGGTCGCGTTCGACGTGTCCAAGCAGACGTTCCGGCTGGCGGAGTACCCGGAGTACAAGGCCGGCCGCTCGGTGACGCCGCCGGAGTTCCCGGGCCAGATCCCGCTGATCCGCGAGGTCCTGGGCGCGATGGGCGTGAGCATCGTGACCGCCGAGGGCTACGAGGCCGACGACGTCATCTGCACCCTGACCAAGCAGGCGCGGGCGGCCGGGCACGACGTCCTGGTGGTCACGGGGGACCGGGACGCGTTCCAGCTGGTGGACGACCACGTGACGGTGCTCTACCCCGTCCGGGGGGTCTCGGAGCTGACCCGGATGACGCCGGCCGCGGTAGAGGCGAAGTACGGCATCCCGCCCGAGCGCTACCCCGACCTGGCCGCCCTGGTCGGCGAGACCAGCGACAACCTGCCGGGGGTGCCGGGCGTCGGGCCCAAGACCGCGGCCAAGTGGATCACCCAGTACGACGGCCTGGTCGGCGTCGTCGCGGCGGCGGACGCGATCAAGGGCAAGGCGGGGGAGAACCTGCGGGCCCACCTGTCCGACGTGGAGCGCAACCGTCGTCTCAACCGCCTGGTCGACGACCTGCCGCTGGGGGTCGAGGTCGACACCCTGGAGCGGGGGGCGTGGGACCGCGACGCCATCCACACCGTGTTCGACGGCCTGGAGTTCCGGGTCCTGCGCGACCGGCTCTTCGAGACCCTCGACGACGACGAGCCGGAGGTGACGGGCGGCTTCACCATCGACGTGGCCCGCCCGAGCGGTCAGGAGGTGGCGGACTGGACCGCCGCGGTCCCCGCCGGCGCCCGCGTGGGGGCCGAGGTCGTGCTGGCCGCGGACCTCGTCGGTCCCGGCAACCCCACCGCGCCCTCGGCGCTGGACGGGGTCGCGGTCGCGGCGCCCGACGGGTCCGTCGCGGTGCTCGACGTGGCCGACCTGCTGCGCTGGGTCGCCTCGCCCACGGGACCCGAGCTGGTCCTGCACGACGCCAAGCCGCAGCTGCACGCCCTGGCCCGGGCGGCCTGGGCGCGGGGGCTCGCGCAGGTGGCCGAGGACGCCGCCGACGACGACCCCGCGACCACGGGGCAGGGCTCGCCCGACGGGCCGGGCGACGACGGCGCCGAGCACGTGAGCGACGACGGCACGACCGGGGCCCGCGGGCTGGCGTCGGCCATCGCCGGGCTGCCGGCGGGCGACACGTCGCTGGCGGCCTACCTGTGCCGGCCCGACCAGCGCTCCTACGACCTGGCCGACCTGTCCGTGCGCCACCTGGGGCGGACCCTGGTCACGGCCGAGCCGGCCACCGAGGACGTCCCCGTCGAGGAGCAGCTGAGCCTGGGCCTGGACGAGTCGGAGGCCGCCGCGGCCGAGGAGAGCCCCGAGGACCTCGTGCTGGCCGCGCGCGCCCGGCGTGACATGCGGGCCGGGATCCGGGCGTCGGCGGTGGCCGAGCTGGACGCCGTGCTGCTGGCCGAGCTCGAGGAGCGCGAGGGGACGGCCCTGCTCGCCGACCTGGAGCTGCCCCTGGAACGGGTGCTGGTGCGGATGGAGAGCACGGGCATCGCCGTCGACGTCGAGCACCTGGAGGGGCTGCGGGAGCACTACGACGTGCGGGTGTCCGAGGCTGCGCGGCTGGCGTACGCGGAGATCGACGAGCAGATCAACCTCGGCTCGCCCAAGCAGCTGCAGCGGGTGCTCTTCGAGGACCTGGGCATGCCCAAGACGAAGCGGACCAAGACCGGCTACACCACCGACGCCGAGGCGCTGCAGGACCTGTACGCCAGCACCGAGCACCCGTTCCTGCTGCACCTGCTGGAGCACCGCGACGCCATCCGGCTGCGGCAGACGGTGGAGGGGCTGCTGGCGTCGGTGGCCGAGGACCGCAGGATCCGGACCACGTTCCAGCAGACGATCGCGGCGACCGGCCGGCTGTCGTCCACCGACCCGAACCTGCAGAACATCCCGATCCGCACCGAGGAGGGGCGCCGGATCCGCAGCGGCTTCGTGGTCGGCTCCGACGCCGACGGGCCGCTGGAGTGCCTGATGAGCGCCGACTACTCCCAGATCGAGATGCGGATCATGGCGCACCTGTCCGGTGACGAGGGCCTGATCGAGGCGTTCACGGCGGGGGAGGACCTGCACCGGTTCGTGGGCTCGCGCGTGTTCCAGGTCGAGCCGGAGCAGGTCAGCAACGAGATGCGTTCCAAGGTCAAGGCCATGAGCTACGGGCTGGCCTACGGGCTCAGCGCCTTCGGCCTGTCGCGTCAGCTGCGGGTGCCCGTCGACGAGGCCCGAGGCCTGATGGACGAGTACTTCGAACGGTTCGGCGGGGTCCGGGACTACCTGCACAGCGTGGTGGACCAGGCCCGCAAGGACGGCTGGACGGCCACGCTGCTCGGCCGTCGTCGCTACCTGCCGGACCTGACCAGCGACAACCGGCAGCGGCGGGAGATGGCCGAGCGGATGGCCCTCAACGCCCCGATCCAGGGCTCGGCCGCCGACCTGATCAAGGTCGCCATGCTGCGGGTGCAGGACCGGCTCGACTCCGCCGGGCTGCGCTCGCGCATGCTCCTGCAGGTCCACGACGAGCTCGTGCTCGAGGTGGCCCCGGGGGAGCTCGAGCAGGTGAAGGAGCTCGTGGTGGCCGAGATGGCGGGCGCGGCGCAGCTGTCGGTGCCGCTGGAGGTGTCCGTCGGGGTGGGGCGCTCCTGGTTCGACGCCGCCCACTGAGCGGGTGGGGGGCCCGGCCGGGTCCGTCCTGGCGTCCCCCGGCCGCGACCGGGCTGCTCAGCGGACGGTGCAGCTGAGGATGAGCGTCCCCGGGACGTACTCCCCACGCAGCGGCGACCAGCCGCCCCAGACGTCCTCCAGGCCGTCGGGCCACTCCGGCTCGACCGCGTCCTCCAGCACCAGGCCTGCGGCGCGGACGAGCCGCACCCAGTCCCCGACGGTGCGGTGGAACTCGGCGTACTGCAGCCGTCCGTCCTCGTCGTGCTCCACGTAGGGCCGACGGTCGAAGTAGGACATGCCCACCGTGAGGCCGTTCCAGCCCGGGTCGTCGGGCAGGGTCCACCGGAAGGGGTGGCTGGTGCTGCACACCCACCGCCCGCCGGGGCGGACCACCCTCGCCACCTCGGCCAGGACGGCCCCGGCGTCGGCCACGAAGGGCAGCGCGCCGAAGGCCGAGAAGGCCAGGTCGACGCCGTCGTCCGCGAGGGGGATCCGGCCGGCGTCGGCGACCAGCGCCGGGACGGCGTGGTCTCCCGGGCGGGCCCGCATCGCCAGCATCTCCCCGGACAGGTCGAGGGCGACCGGCAGCCCGCCCTGCTCCTGCACCCACCGGCTGCCCTGCGCCGCCCCGGCGCCCACCTCCAGGACCCGGCGCCCCGCCAGCGAACCCGGTGGACCGAGCAGCCGGGCGTCCTCCTCGTCCAGGCCCTCCGGGCACCAGACCAGGCGGGCCGGCAGGTCGGCCGGCGTCGGCGTCCCGGTCGTCCCGGTGGGTGTCGCGGTCGTGCCGGTCGTCGCGGGCCCTCCGTCCCCGGCAGCGGCACCCCGCAACCCGGCCAGGAACCGCCCGTGCTCCTGCTGGTAGGCGGCGGCCTCCGCGTCCCACCAGGCGCGGTTGGCGCGGGTGGCCCGGTCGGGGTGGGCCGTGTGGTCGGTGCTGTCGTCCAGGCCGGCGCTCACCCGCACGAGACTGCCACCGACGGACCCACCGCCGTCACGCCCCCGGGTGCCGGTCCGGGGGGCGCGCGCCGTGGGGGCCGCGTTGCCCTCGGCCAACGGGGTCAGTAGTCTGCTGGCGTGCACGCCCGTGCGCGAGAGATCCCCACTAATCCATCAGCCGGAGCCCCTACTTCATGACCACCACCACGACTGCACCTGCGAGCAGCTCCCGCGTCGCGATCGTAGCGATCAACGACATCGGCAGCGCCGAGGACTTCCTCGCAGCGGTCGACGAGACCATCAAGTACTTCGGGGACGGCGACCTCGTCTCCGGGACCATCGTCAAGGTGGACCGCGACGAGGTCCTCCTCGACATCGGGTACAAGACCGAGGGTGTCATCCCGAGCCGCGAGCTCTCGATCAAGCACGACGTCGACCCCAACGAGGTCGTCAGCGTCGGCGACGAGATCGAGGCCCTGGTCCTCCAGAAGGAGGACAAGGAAGGCCGCCTCATCCTGTCCAAGAAGCGCGCGCAGTACGAGCGTGCCTGGGGCAAGATCGAGACGATCAAGGAAGAGGACGGCGTCGTCTCCGGCACCGTCATCGAGGTCGTCAAGGGTGGGCTCATCCTCGACATCGGCCTGCGTGGCTTCCTCCCCGCCTCCCTCGTCGAGATGCGTCGCGTCCGCGACCTCCAGCCCTACGTGGGCAAGGAGCTCGAGGCCAAGATCATCGAGCTGGACAAGAACCGCAACAACGTGGTCCTGTCCCGCCGTGCCTGGCTCGAGCAGACCCAGTCCGAGGTCCGCACCTCGTTCCTCAAGCAGCTGGCCCGGGGTCAGATCCGTACCGGTGTCGTGTCCTCGACCGTCAACTTCGGCGCGTTCGTGGACCTCGGCGGCGTCGACGGCCTGGTGCACGTCTCCGAGCTGTCCTGGAAGCACATCGACCACCCCACCGAGGTCGTCGAGATCGGCCAGGAGGTCACGGTCGAGGTGCTCGACATCGACATGGAGCGCGAGCGCGTCTCCCTGTCGCTGAAGGCCACCCAGGAAGACCCGTGGCAGCACTTCGCCCGCACGCACGGCCTCGGCCAGGTCGTGCCCGGCAAGGTCACCAAGCTGGTCCCCTTCGGCGCGTTCGTCCGCGTCGAGGACGGCATCGAGGGCCTGGTCCACATCTCCGAGCTGGCCGAGCGCCACGTGGAGATCCCGGAGCAGGTCGTCCAGGTCGGCGACGACATCTTCGTCAAGGTCATCGACGTCGACCTCGAGCGTCGCCGGATCTCGCTGTCGCTCAAGCAGGCCAACGACGGCGGCATCGCCGACGAGTCGGCCGAGTTCGACCCCACGCTCTACGGCATGGCCGCGGAGTACGACGAGCAGGGCAACTACAAGTACCCGGACGGCTTCGACCCCGAGACGGGCGAGTGGCTCCCGGGCTACGAGACCCAGCAGGCCGAGTGGGAGAAGCAGTACGCCGAGGCGCAGAAGCGCTGGGAGGCTCACAAGGAGCAGGTCGTGTCGGCCCAGAAGGCCGAGCTCGAGTCCGCCACCTCGGAGACCCCGGCCAGCACCTCCAGCTCGAGCAGCTCCAGCTCGAGCAGCACCGGCAGCTCGTCCTCCTTCAGCAGTGGTGGCGACGACGACGACTCGCAGTCCGGCGGCGGCACCCTCGCCTCGGACGAGGCGCTCGCCGCGCTGCGCGAGAAGCTCACCGGTCGCTGACAGGCGCCCCGCACCACCCCTGAGCGGCCCTGGCCGCCAGGTCGCACGTCACGGAGGCCCGTCCCCAGCAGGGGGCGGGCCTCCGTCGTGCCACACTCTCGCCGTGCTCAGGGTGGGTCTGACCGGCGGGATCGGTTCCGGCAAGTCGACGGTGGCCCGGCGGCTGGCCGGCCACGGCGCCGTCGTGGTCGACGCCGACCTGCTCGCGCGTGAGGTCGTGGCCCCCGGCAGCGAGGGCCTGGCCGAGGTCGTCGCCGCGTTCGGGGACCGGGTCCTGTCCGACGACGGCAGCCTGGACCGCCCCGCGCTCGGCCGGGTCGTCTTCGGGGACCCCGGCGCCCGGCAGAGGCTGGAGGCGATCACCCACCCGCGCATCCGGGCCCTGACGGAGCAGCGGTTCGCTGGTGCGGCTCCGGACGCGGTGGTCGTGCACGACGTCCCCCTGCTGGTGGAGCTCGGCTACGAGGACCGGTACCACCTGACCGTGGTCGTCCACGCGGACGTCGAGGAGCGGGTACGGAGGCTGGTCGCGGAGCGCGGCAGCACCGAGGCCGAGGCGCGCTCACGCGTCGCCGCGCAGGCGGACGACCCGGCCCGGCGGGCGGCGGCGGACGTCTGGTTGGACAACACGGCCGCCGAGGACGACCTGCTGGTGGCGGTCGACGCGCTGTGGCGGGAACGTCTCGTCCCGTTCGAGGCCAACGTGCGCGCTGGGCGCCGGGTGCCGGCCGGCCGGCTCGTGGAGCTGCTCCCGCCCGACCCGGGCTGGGCGGCGACCGGACGTCGGCTCGTCGCCCGCCTCCGCCGGGTGGCGGGGGAGCGGGCTGTGTCCGTCGAGCACGTGGGCTCCACGGCCGTGCCCGGCCTGGCCGCCAAGGACGTGCTCGACCTGCAGCTGGTGGTGGCCGACCTGTCCACCGCTGACGCGCTGGCCGAGGAGCTGACCGACGCCGGGTTCCCGCCCGTGCCCGGGGTGTGGTCGGACGCGCCGAATCCTGGTGCCGGTGCCGGTGCCGGTGCCGGTGCCGGTGCTGGTGCCGACGCTGGCGGTGCTGGCGGTGCTGGCGGTGCTGGCGGTGCTGGCGGTGCTGGCGGTGCTGGCGGTGACCGAGGTGTCGGGCTCGCAGACGTCGCCGCGGGGCTCGAGGGCGGTGGCGCGGGGCTCGAAGGCGGCGGCACCTGGCAGAAGCGGTTGCACGGCGGTGCCGATCCGGCGCGTCCCGTCCACCTGCACGTCCGGGTGGCCGGTTCGCCGGGGGCGCGGGATGCCCTGCTGTTCCGGGACTGGTTGCGTGCCGACGACGCCGCGAGACGGGAGTACGAGGCCGAGAAGCGACGGGTCGCCCTGCTGAACCCGTTGCGTCCGGACTACTCCGAGGCCAAGGAACCGTGGTTCTCCGACGTCGCCCGGCCGCGGATGCAGGTGTGGGCGGCCGACACCGGGTGGGTCTCGCCCGTCTGACGCCCGGCCGACGGTCGGGGTGCTGCTCCCGGAGCCGCGGTGTCAGCCCGGCCCCTGTCCCGGTGAGCCGCGGCCGGTCGCGGTCCCGCGGGCGGGCGGATGCCGGACGCAGTCGACGCGCTCCACGCCGCCCTCGCAGCGGTCAGCTCTGGCAGAACCCGCTGCCGGAGGTTGTGTCCGGGGTCCTGCCTAGCGTTGCCTCATGTCATCCACCCCGGTTCTCCCGCCCGGTGACCCCGGTGACCCC
>NZ_JBPKAO010000020.1:0-16987 GCF_051216895.1 Aquipuribacter aurantiacus | reverse complement strand
GGACCTCACGGACCTCAAGGACCTCAAGGACCTCAAGGTCGCCGCGGTGGCCGTCGTCGACCGCAGCACCCACCTGGACCTCGACGTCCCCGACGCCCGCATCAGGCAGGCCGGTGACGACACCTGGCCGCCCCACCTGCTGCTCCTCGACGGCAGCCACCCACCCATGGCCCTGGACACGCTCACCGACCTCATCCGCGCCCACCCGGCCCGCACCGGCACGACCGTCCTCATGCTCGCGACGCCGCGCACCGATGCTGGGACCGCCGTTGGAGCCGACACGGCGCCGAACGTGGCACCGCCCACCGATGGCCAGACCGACGTAGCCATCCACCACACCGACTCCACCCTCCACATCGGCCCCGACGCGACGCTCACGGTGACCGGTCCCACAGGGACCGTCATCGCCGGCATCAGCGCTAACGCCGGGGCCACCGCCAGCGGCCTATCAGCGGCGGAGGCGCAGGGCTGCGCCGCGCTGTACGCCCTAGGCCCGGCCGACGCGCCCATGCCCAATGCGCACACCACCAGCCACGCCACCATTAGCCACGCCACCACCAGTCGCGCTACCAGCCGCAGCTGGCAGGCCTACGCGGACGCGGCGGGAGCCCTCACCTCCGCCCACGTGCTGCCTCGAGATCACCCCTCGGTCCCTCAGGGGCCAGGACAGGCCGACGTCGACCTGAGCGACGACAACGGTTGTCCCGCCGACCTCGACGACGCCTTGGACCTGGACCTAGGTGACCGCGGTGACCTCGGTGACGAAGACCGGGGGGACGAAGGCGGGGGGGACGAAGGCGGGGGGACCGAAGGCGGGGGGACCGAAGGCGGGGGGACCGAAGGCGGGGGGGACGAAGGCGGGGGGACCGAGCGGGTGGACGAACAGGGCCCTGGGCGGGTGGGCGGTGCCGGGCCAGGCAGCGGTGCCTCGGAACGCGAGGCAGCGCGAGCCATGGGTGCGGTGTCGGTGCTGGATGGGCCCGATGAGGAGTACCTCGACGTCGCGGCCACGACCCGCGAGGACCTCGAGGCGCTGGCACCAGCGGTTCCCGTCGAGGTGAGGAAGGCGGTGGCCGGCAGCGATCCGGGCCTGGATGAGGAAATCGCCGCCTGGTTCGCTGACTCCAGCAGCCTGCCCCGGTTGACGCTGCTGGGTCCGGTCGGGGCTCGGACCAGGGGAGTGCCCGTCACCAAACGGAAGCCGTACTACACCGAGCTGCTCACCTACCTCGCGACCCGCCCCCACGGCGCGACACCCGAAGAGGTCGCGGCTGCGTTCGACATCACCGCGACCAAGGCCCGCGGCTACGTCGCCACCGTCCGGGACTGGCTCGGCACTAACCCCCGCACCGGACACCCCCACATCCCCGACGCCCGGCATTCCGCCGCCGCAGAGCACCGCGGCGTCGGGGTCTACGAGGTCCAGGACCTCCTCGTCGACGCCGACCTGTTCCGCCGACTCCGACTGCGCGGCGAAACCCGCGGACCCGACGGTATCCAGGACCTGAAGCGGGCCCTGACCCTCGTGAGCGGACCACCGTTCAGCAAGCTCCGACCCGGAGGCTGGACGTGGCTGGCCGAGGGCGACCGCCTCGACCAGCATCTGCTCTGCGCGGTCGTCGACGTCGCCCACCTCGTCACCACCCACCTCCTGCACACCGGTGACCTGGACGGGGCGCGCGCTACCGCTGAGCTCGCCGCCCTCGCCGCGCCAGATGACGAGATCCCCCGCCTCGACCTGGCGGCCGTCGCCATGGCCTCCGGGCACCGCAGCACCGCCACCGACATCATCAAGACAGACATCTGCAACCGCGCCGACGACGCCGGAGCGCCGGACGAGCTGTCAGCCCGCACCCACGCCATCCTCGAACGACACGGCTGGCTCACCGACGACCGCCAGGCGGCCAGCTGACGAACGGCGACTCGGTCCGGCCCCTTCCCCTGGAGCAGACGGCCGAACGGCACCTCGTGGGCGTTCGAACGCCCCGCGGTGAGCGCCGCTCCGCACCCCCGGGCAGGCCATGACGGCATCGTTCCCCTCGGCTCCGCCTCCGAGACCAGCTGTCACCCAGGGTGTCTCTTGGCCCGCTCGAGCCCGCGCCTCGAAGCAGCCGGAGCGGCGGCAGCGGTTGTCGCCGACGGGTCGGTACGGACGCCCGGCGTGGTCACCGCCGCAGTCAGAGGTCTACACCGCAGGATGGCCTACCTGATGCGCCGCTGTGCGTGACGCAACCGTGTTCGCCAGTCCGGGTGCGTCCGCATCACCCGCGGCAGGCGCACCCTGCCGCTGCCCAACTGCCGCAACGATTCCGCGGCGCCCGGTGTGAGCGCGAACCCGACGTCGGCGGCGTAGTCATCACAGTCGAGCTCGGTCACCCGATCGCGTCGGGCCGCCAACGCCCAGGCCCCGACGGACAGCATCACCAGAGCGATGTACGTCCAGGCAATCAACCACGGTCCGAGGTCAGTCGCGACGTCCGCCGCGTCTAGCGAGGCCATCGCGATCAGCCACAGGCCCAGGGCCATGAGTGTCCCGCCCCCGACCAGCGTCGTCAGGGACTTGGTCGACCGGACCTGGTGCCCGACCTCATGAGCCAGGAGGAAGCGAATCATCTCCGGTTGTGTAGCCGCTGCCGCCGCCACGTCGCGATCCAGCACGATCCGACCCCCACGGCTGTTGGTGTACGCCAACGCGGCCACGCGCCTGGCGGGGATGAACACGGCGACCTTGCCGACACCACACGTCAGCGCCACCTCGTCCATCGCGTCCAGCACCGGCCCCGGAGTCGGGAACGTTGGCTGCGTCCTCATGCGGACCACCCTGCAACAAGGGGCAGACAACCGAGGAGACGTCGGGCGGGACTGCTGCGGATAGGCACTAGACCCTGGTGCTCGCCAACTAACAAGCCGTCCGCCGGAGGAACCGGCGCCAGTAGGGACGATCCCGGGGCTGTTCCACAGGGGATCGACTACCGGACGCGCGCCCCAGCGGCCCTCCACGCCCGATTCGGTGTTCCTGGCCTGCCGCGAGGGCGAGCCGTGTCGGTGAGGGGTCGGCTTGCGGGACGTGGGGTCAGGCTTAAAGCGCGGTCACCGGCCGCGACGGTTGGCTGTCTCGCTTGCTGGTGTCGACCTATCTGGGATGCGGTCGAGAAGTTCCTGTGCCTGCTCCGACCGAACCACCACGGTAGGCATCCACCCGAGCGGTCCGGGGTCTCGTCTGGCGATCGCCTCGTGCAGCCGTTCGGTCAGCGTCGCAGCATCGTTTGGGTCGGCAATGAGTATTGAACGCTGGTGGTCTACTGCGTCCACAACGCGAGCCAACGCGGCTTGGACAAGTTCGTCTGTCTCGCTCATGCCAGCTTTCGCCTCAACTTCTTGAGGCCGGCGGCGTAGGCCCGGTCGACCGCTGAGCGGTGCTTGCCGAGACCCTCCGCGATCAACGCCACCGGTAGACGGTAGACCAGAACGCCCAGCAGTGCAGTGGCTTCGGTGTGACCTAGTTGCTCGATCTCCCGGACGATCGCTCTGACCTGCGCCAGCTCGTCTGTCCCTAGGCCGCCGTCTGCAACGTCGTAGTGCAGCGCGTCGAGTGAACTCAGCACGTACTGGATCTCGTCCAGGACGCCCGAGATCCTCGGTCTCTCCTGGCTAAGGAGGTCGCTCCGACAGCGGTCCAGCACTGCCGCTACGTACGCCCGCGGTCTCTGCACCACGCGCGGGCGACCCGAGAGGCTGAAGAACATCGACACGGTCGCGCTCTGGAGCACGTCGTCCGCCTGTTGGCGACTGAGACCTCGGCCGATCCAGGCCGACTTGGGGGCCACAAGGGTGACCAGCGCCAGGGCCAGAGCATCATCCGACCACTCGCCCGACTGGAGAAGCGCCTCGGCCTCGGCTGTCGTCAGCTCCGATCGGATGGGCCCCACGCGGCCATTCGTAGCGGAACATGCGTCACAGTCGGCCGGCATCCCGGCAAGCCAAATGTAACATTTTGGTAACGGACCGAGAACTTTGTCGCTGTGTGGCCTCTTCAGTCATGCAGGGCCCCTCCGCAATGAAGGCTTTCGGCGACTCTCGCGGGCCACCCGGGAGATGCATCGTAGGGCGAGCAAGAACTCGGGGACCTGTAGCTGGCTCGATCAACCACACCCTCGACAGAGGAGATTCGGAGGTACGACATGGGTATGCAGGCGTCCCCCGAAGAGGTTCTGAGGGCCAGCCTGAGCAGGCGGACGGTGTTGCTCGGGGTCCCCGCGCTGGGATTCGTCGGAGCGATCACGGCAGGCTGCGGAGGCCCCGTAGTCGCGGCTGCGTCGAACCCCGCAGTACAGACCTGGTTTCTGAGCTTGTCAGCGGGTCTTGGTGCCAACATCACCACGGACGTAGTGAAGTACGGTCCCGATCGCGCTATTGAGGACTGGACGACCGTGTTTGGCGGCTGGCTGGAGAAGTGGGGCGCCCTAGGCTATTACGGCACAAAGGGCCGCGCAAAGGACGGGGACGTCTCGCCAGTGTTGCTGGTGCGGCTAACCGCGGTGGCCGAGGAGGGCACAGACCCGTTGTCGGACCAGGTGGGAGTGATCATTAATCACGGGGCCAACGGGGTGCTGTTGGATACTTGGGCATGGCAGACGTTGGCAATGTTCAGCGAGGCCTTTCTCGAAGACCGCGTCGACGCCGAACTCGCCGAAGCGAAAGCACTGCTAGCCGTATCTCTGATGCCCTCCGGGGAGCGTGCCGTCGAAGTGACGTCGCCCGGCAACCTCGTCGCGGCCGTTACCTACGTCACTGCAGTTGGGGGGTACGTCGAGTTGGCCCGAGTCGAGGAGCCGGACCACACGCACACCGGTCGAATCAAGATCAGCGGTATTCCAGACCAATCGGGTCAGGCACGGGTGCAGGAGTTCGTCCTGCCAGTTGCTGCTGCTGAGGTGTGAGGGGTGGCGCGACTGGCTGGGTGGCCCTTCTGCGCATCACGCCGCTCGGCCACCCAGACCCTGCGCCAGAACCACAATCGACTGCGGACACGGGCTCGGCCTGGTCCGGCGGGTCCCCCGAGTCCCGCGACGTCGACGGCAAGCGATCGCCTGCCGCGACGGCATCAGCGGCTGTAGCGCCGGACCCAGAACAGCGCCCGAGCAGGACCAGGGTCCCGGCGCCCCAGACCAGCGCACCAAGAGACCGGTCGCCGGTGACGAGGAACAGCGCTGCTCCGGTCAGCGAGAACAACATTGCGACGAGCACCACTGTGATGTATGCGAGACCAATACGAGGCGGGAGTGTGGGCGACTCGCCTGGCTTAGTCCACAAACCCACCCGTTGAAAGAAGTGCACGTCTGTGACAATGCCACGAAAGCTCCGGCTGAGAACCAGGAACGGAGCGGCGTTCCGCACGCCGACCGGTTGCTGGCGTGAAATCCGGAGTCGAGGGCCCTCGCGCGCCGCGTCCGCCATCCTCAGCCGGACAGCTCGGCCCGCGGCCCTCAACGCCGGATTCCGCCTCCATCACCCGCCGCGAGGGCTCGCGGTGTCGGTGAGGGGTCGTCGCTTGGGGTAGGCAGGCCCGATGCCCACCGTGGAGAACCAAGACCCCAGTCCGGTCACCGACTACGACTCCTTCGCGCAGGCGTACTCCCGCACCAACGAGTCCAGCCTCCTTAACGCGTTCTACGAGCGACCGGCAATGGTCCACCTCGCCGGGGACGTCAGTCGGCACCGGGTGCTGGACGCCGGCTGCGGGTCAGGTCCACTGTCCGCGGCGCTGCGAGCGAATGGGGCGGTCATGACCGGTTTCGACTCCAGCGCCGCGATGGTCGACCTGGCCCGGCAGAGGCTCGGGGACGACGCCGACCTGCTCGTGGCGGACCTCGGCGGGCCCCTGCCCTTCGACGACAACGTCTTCGACGACGTCGTCGCCTCGCTGGTCCTGCACTACCTGCAGGACTGGGTCGCCCCTCTGAACGAGCTCCGCCGCGTGCTGAAGCCGGGTGGACGGCTCGTGCTGTCGGTGCCCCATCCCAGCGTCTACCTGGTCAACTACGGCGGCGCCACCTATTTCGACGTCACGCAGTACTCGGAGGAGTTCACCTTCGACGACCAGACAGCCACCCTCACGTACTGGCACCGCCCGCTGCACGCCATGACCGACGCCTTCACCGAGGCGGGCTTCCGCCTCGCAGCCGTGAGCGAGCCGTCCATCGCCGCCGACACGCCTCCCGAGCTGCTGGACCCGCACCTCGCTGGCCGCACAGCGTTCGTGTGCTTCCTCTTCTTCGTCCTGGATGCGTCCACGGTCGGCAGCACCTGACACGGCGTAACCCGCCAAGCAGCGACAGGGCTGTCGGCGCAACGACCGTTCCGAGCTGACGATCGATCAGCGGGGGCACCGTGGCGCTGCTGCAGGCGCGGTGCCTGTGCCCCCAGCTTTGGTTCTCACAAGCCGTCTGGCTGTCCGTCGGCTGCGGCATCGTGGACGCCGTGAAGCGACCGACGCTCCCCGAGATCGAGTCCGCCCTCCGCGCTTCCTGGGGACCGGACACCTCGTACGCCAGCGACGCCTACATGGCCCGGGGAGCTGACCAGCTCTCGCGCGGGCAGTGCGGCACGACCGCACTGGTCGTTCATGAGCTGCTGGGCGGTGACCTGATGGTGGCCGACCTCGAGCACGAGGGACGCGTCGAAGGAGTCCACTACTGGAGCGTGCTGCCCGACGGCGTCGAGGTGGACCTCACGCGGGACCAACTGACCCCGCACGAGCGCCTGGTCAACGCACGCCGGGTGGCTGTGCCGAGGAACCGGTCCTCAGCGGGCGAACCGGCGTTCCTGGTGCTTCGCGCCCGAGTGGCCCTCGCCCTCGAGCGGGCCCAGAGCGTGCGTGCTGTTCGGACTGAGTGATGCCTCGCGGTACCTCCGCGGACCATCGTCACCTGGGCCCGCCGCCAGGAAAGCCTGGTTCAGGTCCTCAACGAGTCGATGACCTCTTCCAGGACGCCTCGCGCACGTCGGACCTCCTTCTCGGCAGCCTCGAGGCGGTGGCGCTGCTGGATCAGGTCCGCCAGCAGCGCCGGACTGCGCTCGGCGGGCGGCGCCTGCAGGCACGGCAGCAGCTGGGCGATCTTCGAGCTGCACAGGCCGGCGGCGAACAGCTCCTGCACCCGGATGACCCGCTCGACCGCGGCCGCTTCGTAGCGGCGGTGCCCCGCCGGGGTCCGCGCGCTGCAGAGTAGGCCCTGCTGCTCGTAGTACCGCAGCGACCGCGGGCTCACCCCGGTGCTCGCGGCCAGCTCACCGATCCGCATCGCTGCCCCCTCCGCCTCAACCGGTCGCACCATGCTTGCACCTGACACCGGTGTCAGCTCCTACCGTCCTGCCATGACCACCCAGGAACCAAGCTCCGAGGACACGACCAGCCCCACGACCGGCCCGACGACCCCTGGGGTGCGACAGCTACGGCTGGTCGTCGAGGCCGCCGACTACGACCAAGCCGTCGCGTTCTACCGCGACGTGCTCGGTCTTCCCGAACAGGCAGCGTTCCAGGGCGAAGGCGGCGCCCGTGTCGCCATCCTCGACGCAGGACGCGCCACCCTGGAGATCGCCAACCCCGCCCAGAAGCGCATGATCGACGACGTCGAGGTCGGTCGACAGGTCGCACCCACCCTCCGCGTCGCCTTCGAGGTCGACGACGCCGTCGCGACCACCCGTGCCCTGCTCGACGCCGGCGCCCAGCAGGTCGCCCCGCCGACCCAGACACCCTGGCGCTCGGTCAACGCCCGCCTCCAGGCACCAGCCGGGCTCCAGATCACCGTCTTCCACGAGCAGGAACCGCTCGAAGACCGCACCACTCGACCCGGCTTCGGAACCTCACGCCAGTAGCGGATCCTGTTCCGGCGTTGGGGAGCGCCCGACGACGCACTTGGGGGCCTAATCCTGGACGACGTGGCCCTGGCCGCGGCCAGCGTGGTCAATGTGAAGAACCCGGAAGTGGTCGCGGAAGCCGATACCGGCCTCGCGCTGGCCCTCACGGCCTCCCGGTGGCGTGGTGAGCGGGAAGCGCATCCCAAGCGGAGCGGAAGCGTCGATGCTGGAGGGCCTCGGGCCGCCCACTGGATAGCCAGGAGACGCCGGAGGTGTCATGTCCTCACGGAGGTCGTCGCGGCCGGTGAAGTGCTCCACGGCCGCCACGTGGAACATGGCGCCATGCGTCATGGCGAGCATGTAGGCGTCAGCAAGGAGGGCGGACGGCTTGAGGCGCAGTTGGGTGACCTCCAAGCCTTGCAAGTGGCCGGCCACCTTCGGCTGAGCGAGCACCTCGAGGACGGGCTGATCGAAGATATCGACCACTCCGGGTCCGGTGAAGGCACTGAGCGGAATGGTGCCGTCCGCGTCGGGTCCAGTTGGCAGGGAAACAAGCCGCATGTCTGACCTGGCGCGCACGGCGAGGCCATGCTTCACCTTGTTGTGCCCGGCTTGAAGGTCGATCGGGACCCCGGTACTGAGTAGCGTCGCCGCGTAGTGCAGCCAGTCGACGAAGACATTGCAGGCATCCACAACTTCGGAGTTGCTTCGGGCTGTCTCGCGTTCCTCTGGCTCGACGAGGGCACAGAAGACGTGCTCCCCTGCCCCCGGCCGCTCGGCGCTTGCGTTGAGGCGCTTGACGACGTCCGCGGTCTGCTTGGGTCCACAAGCGATCTCAGCCCAAAGAGACGGAGCGCCCATCTTGGAGTCCGGGGCGAGACGGGCGCACGCGAGCCGCAGGAGGGCTTCGGCCGCGTGGTGCCGAACTGCTAGCGCGTCGGCGGCAACCTGCGCGTGCACGTCAAGGGCGCGAAAGGGACCGGCGACGACCGGACGGTGCAGATACTGGTTGAGCTCGGCACGGATGCTGCCGGGCTCGGGCGCGGGCAGCGGCTCGCCCGCGCCGGCTCTCTCATGCCAGGCCAGCAGCGAGGCGATTCGTGAACTGAAGTACTGGAAGGGGTCCGAGGCCAGGAAGGTGTCGTCGAGCTCCCGGGCCTGCTCCGCAGTGAGGTGCTTCCCGTCCGGCGGTGGATACATGCCACGAACCGTATGGCGATCGCTGACGTGACGCTCCTGGCGGTCGCCCGTGGTCAGTCGGCACCCTGCCGGGGCCTCAAGGACTTACTGCGGTTCGGATGCTCGCTTCACGGTCTCCGCGATGCCCTGCAACCGCTCCCGGTAGTCGTGCCAGAAGGTCTCGGCGCCATCAGGCAGGTTGAGGGCCTGCGGTCGCATACCCGCCACGCCGTCAAGCTGTTCACGCACGACGTCGACATGCCCCGCGTGGCGGTGCGTCTCGGCGATGACGTGCACCAGCATCCGATTCAGCGTCACGGGGTTGGCCGACGAAGACCACCACGGCACCTGACCGAGCGTGCCCAAGTCCAGGGCGCTGACCGTGGCGTCAGAGTGGGCCCAGACCCGACGGTAGAGACCCGAGACGTCGGCCGGGGACTCTTGAGCGGTCGCGAACATGTCGGCGTTCGGTCCGGCCTCTTCCTCCATCCACGGCAGAGGTTCGGCAAAGGGTCGCCCGAAGACCAGGCCCAGGTACTCCGCCTCAGTCCCGGCCACGTGCTTGACGACTCCCAGGACGTTGGTGCCGGTAGACGTCATGGGAAGACGTGCGTCGTTTTCCGAGAGACCGTCCAGCTTCCACAGCAAGGCCTCA
The DNA here is from genome assembly GCF_051216895.1 of Aquipuribacter aurantiacus. Lineage (NCBI taxonomy): Bacteria > Bacillati > Actinomycetota > Actinomycetes > Micrococcales > Intrasporangiaceae > Aquipuribacter > Aquipuribacter aurantiacus. Next base: position 7,296 of record NZ_JBPKAO010000020.1, on the reverse strand, counting down.
CGTCCGAGTTGCAGGTAGTGCAGGAGCATCGCCTTCTCATCCGCGCCGGTTCCGCCGCTCCGCCCGTCCATGACCCGCACCATGCCGGACAACTTCGTGCCCGACAACGGCAGATGACAGAAGCCTGCGCTAAGCCTGGCAAACCGGGCCAGCTTCGCCTGCTGTAAACAGGTCTCGCTGGGCCTGTGGTGCTCGGGCCGCGTCCCGATAGACCCGCTGCCGGCACGGACGGGGCCAGCATCTCCCTGGCGTGTCGCAGGGGGGGCTCACGTAGCGTGCCCAGCGACTCGAGTGCGGGCCCGGGGAGCACTCTGCGCTGGAGGGGATATGCCCACGCCGTCAGACCAGCAGCCGGACGAGCCGCCCAACCATCAACCCGACGAGCCAGTGGACCCGCTGGACCCGACTCCGGTTGCAGGTGACGCGGTGAGCCCGGTCGTGGCGTCGCGGGGCTGGTTCCAGCAGCCGCTGGTCCTCATCCCCGCCGCAGCGCTCGCCGTGGGCGCCGCCGCCATTGCCCTGACCGCCAGCACCGGCCTCTGGCCGGACGCAGGCAACACCGACGACGAACTCGCCGCCGCCCTTGAACCCACCGCGAGCGCCTCAGCGTCAGCTCCGCCCCCAACCGAACCGCCACCCACGGCCACCCCGACGCCCTCGCTGGTCCCCCCACCGTCACTCCCTCCCCCGTCACCGGTCGCGACGGCCGTGGAAGTCGTTACCGCCGCACCCACCGACACAGCACCCACCGATGAGGGGATCGTCGACACAGCACCCGCCGATGGCGTGGCCGTGGACGAGGCCCCCGCCGCCACGGAGTCTCGTCCCGGCGACGTCATCCGAGACCCCGCCGGCGCACCCGCACCCGCACCCGCACGGCCAGAATTCACCTGTGACATGCCGATCACCAACACCGGGTTCGGCGCCGACCCCGCCCTCGACACCGCCCCACCACGCCAGCAGGAAGCCCGGGAAGCCGCCCGCAACCTCGACATCACGGCGCCCTCACGACCACAGCTCGTCGCCGCGCTGGAGAACCAGCGGTTCTCCACCGAGGACGCCAATTGCGCCGCCGACGGCGTCCCCGACATCGACTGGAATTACTACGCGGCTGGATCCGCCGGCTCGGCCGCGAGCACGCGGAACATCACCGACCCCGCCGAGCTCACGCAGTACCTCCTCGACGAGGGCTTCACCCCGGAACAGGCGGCGTACGGCGTCTCCCAGGCCCTGCCGTGACCCACCCCGTAGTCGCCCCCCATCTGCTGCCCAGGCCCGGGGTCGCGTCCCCCCGCTCGGTCTAGCGACCGGGGAGGCCGCGCGCGACCTCACCAGCCCGCGCAAACTGCCCGAAGGTGACCTCGCGCTAGCTCGCCCACCCGGCGCATGGACCCGCGACCCCAGCCGCGTCTGGGCCCGGCCCCCTGCGACTCAGATGACGATCGGCTGCGGGACGGTCTGCGCAGAGCCGTGCCGGGCTGCGGCGAAGGACGTCGTGAACGACAGCGTCGCGCACGAGGTCGCAGGACCTCAGAATCGCAACATCGTCGCGTCCCCGAACCGTCGGTAACCGACGGCCTGGTAGATCCCGTTCGACGTGGGGTTGTCGAGGTCGGTGAAGAGCATGGCGCGGTGACCGAGGGCTAGGACCTGCGCGGTGACGTCCGCGGTCAGCGCCGACGCGTACCCCCTGCGCCGCTGATCCGGCGGGGTCCACACCGGACCCACCCGAGCCATGCCGGCGCGCGAGGTCCGGACGGCAAGCAACGCGACCGTCTCGTCGGCGACTGTCGTCCCGGCGACGCGCACCGCAGGGACGGTCCACAGGTGCACGCGCCGCTCCGCGAGCATGGTGGTGACCAGATGCGGCGGCGCCGGGTCGAGGCCGGCCTCGACTGCGAAGTCCCGCAGCCACCCGGTGACGAGGGCCGCGTCGGTGGACGCCGCGAGCCGAAACGAGCCCGGGACCCCGGCTGGCCGCACGACCTCGTCGCAGACGTACACGCCCTGCCGCATCTCCCGGGCCACCACAGTCCCCGTCCTCCCGGTCCAGCGACGAACGAATGCGCGGGCACTGCCGTCCGGCCCCGCGGCCCCCACCACGTCGGCGCCCCAGACGTGCAGCGCGTCAGCGAACGCGGCCGCCTCGTCGTCGTCGCAGCGCGACAGCGCCACGGGCAGGCCCGGCGTGACGACAGCCACCGCAGTCGGCTCCCCGTCGCGCTCGAGCCATAGGTACGCGGACCGCGCCTCGCCGCGGGCGGCCTCGGCGGTGGCCACCGTGGCCACGATGTTGGTGCTCACTGCGTCGACGACGAGCAGGGAGGCGCACCGGTTGAGCAGCTCTGACGGGGAACCTCGGCGGACCTCCACGGCGACAAGCGTGCCCGCCGGGCCCACGGCGGCACCAGCGGCTTCCGTCACCGAAAGTCATCCCTTGTGAGACAGGGCGGGGAGCAGGTAACGGCCACGGCGCCAGGCGCTGACGGAAGCCGGTAGAGGGTCGGCTTGGGGAACGGCGATGAATCCACCCGGGAATGTCACTCGTTCACACACCAGACGCGAGTTCGAAGTCCATAAGCCGCGTGAAGCGCAGCTTGGGGTCACTCCGCATATTTAGATTAGGGATACCGCGGCAGGTATCGACGCCCCAGAAGCGCCAACAAAGGCGCCAGCTGTCAGGCCTCAAGATGAAGCCGCTGCGCAAGACGTATCGAGCCTTCCCGTTGGCCGTCCTGAAGCAAATGTGAGGAACGGTTCTTGCGCCGCATTGTCAGGTTTGCTCGCACCTCTCTTTCCAAACGAAAATTGCCATGTAGCCCCAAGATGGACAACATGCGCTGGTACTGCGGCAACGACAGCAGGGCCGTCACCAGATGTTCTGCCTCCAGCGCAGATCCCTCGGCGCGCGCCGTGCGCATTGCAGCCTGTGCGGCCACCGCGAGGCCACCCGTGGACTCAACAGACGAGTACCGAGCTTTCAGGTATCGCTCCGTCAACTCCGTTCGGAACGCGCCGCCTAGATCCGACCACAAAGACCCGCTGTACGGCATCGCCCACTTGTCAACATACGCGAGTATGAAGTGAGCCCCTCCAGGTTCTTGGTGTCCGAGCTTATCGGCGAGGCGTTCGGCCGCCTCATTCAGACGGACAGAACTTGCCGCCAGCGGTGCCGCAGCATGCGCGTCCTCCTCTGCGGCCTGACGCCCGGTCGCGCAGACGGCCAGCGATGCCCACGAGATGGGCATCTCGGAAAGGGCAGCTGGCTGCACCTCGTTTCGCCAACGATTCAACTGCTCTCGCTGAAATTGCGACACAGCCTCACTCCCCGACCTTCCCTCGATTAGCAGCGTGATCAAACTACCAACTGCCTGATCAGATGTGTCAACTAGGGGAAAAAGAGTCGTAACGACGGTGTGCGCACCGCGAATAAGGAACGCAGGAGCCAGGCTCAACCATTCTCCGGCGCTAGACGCCGCCAGGTCCGAGGCGTCGCACGCCAAGAGAGACACCTGACCAGGAAAGTCATTCCCATTGGCCTTCAGAACTTCGAGGGCAGTCAACTTGATGGGCGAGCCATCCTCGCGTTCGCCTAGCACCAGCGCACCTCCTGAAGGATTATTGGCGCTACCGACGGTCGCATGACATCCGAATAGTAGCCCCTTGCTACTTCCTAGCCTGCTGATATCGTCGATCAGCTGAGTCTTGCTCACGCGCGGGCCCGGAGCCCAGTGGTCACCACCTATGACGACACATTCCGGCTGTAGTCGCTCGTGGATTGACCGAGCCGCCGGCAAGGCCGGGAAGATCGATGAGTTTGTCGTGTCTAGAATTGCTAATGCCACTGGTGCGGGGCCTACAGATCGGCGCGAAGACTCTGCCAAAACAGTGGCTGACGGCGCCAGTACCCAGTCTGCTAGTTCCACGAGTCGAGTAGAATCGACCAAAACCCGGTTAGACACAGTTACGGCAAACAGAGACCAAGGCACCCACCCCAATTCAGGCGCCGGGGCGATCACCAGCTTTAGGCGCGATTCGCTTCCATTTGCTCGCCTTGAGAGTTCATCACGCAATTCCGCGGGAATGAAGCTGCGCCCCAACCGATGCGCCAGCTTGGCTTCATCCTCTCGACCTCTCGCTAGTTTGCCCCGCATGACTCGCCAGTCCATTTCGGCAGCGGACTCTCCCTCTTGTGCCAGAGGCAGGCAGTCCTTGAGTTCCTGCAATGCCGTAGTTGCGACTGCGCCTTGCGACAAATCGATCACGCCTCGGTAGCAATCACCAAGCGGTGGGACCAGGGCCCACACCAACTCCTCACCTGCGAGCCAGAACGACCACCACCATGCGCCAGGTCCTGCAGCAGCTGCGGCCGCACGCTCCAGATCAACTGGGTCGTGTATATGGCTGGTGCGGTACCAGAGGGCACAGCCACGCACCCTTACCGTCGGGGGATCACTGAGCTGAAGAGATTCGTCGCTGTCAAGACCTTCAGCTTGGACGGCAGGAAGTGCCTGAAGGCGAGACATCTCGAGTATCTCCGCAACTACTTCGGCTGCTGCGCCGGATCGTACGGCAGCCCTAAGTGCCGTCGATGTAGCCTCGATCGCGAGCGCCCCTATGGCCGCACGGCCGACTGGCGTGGACACAGAATGCCGAAGGTTGTCCAGCGAGGTGAGCGCTTCGAATGCCAAGGTCATGCTTGACTTGGGGTTATCGTGAAGAACGGCCCTCGACTGGGCTGCAAGTGACCTCGCCGCTGACGCACCGAAACCCAGATGCGATATTAGACCGTGCGAGTCACTGTTCCAGTCCTCCCCTGACTCGGCCCGGTCTGCGAGCAGGAGTTCGAGCGACGCAGCATCCTGGACGAGCGAAGAGTGTCGTGTATGCAAGATCAATTCTTGGCTATTCATTCGATCACCCACCGCGAACCGACGCAACCAAGGAATCGTCAGAATGCTCGCACTACCTAGGCGGTACCACTTCTCGACGCCACCTCGTAGACCCAAAATGGCTGCGGCTGTTCCGCCAATCTGAGCAATACGAACTCGTTCCTGGGCCCATACTCCTCCGGGCATGATTCGCCTCGCCTCCCGAGCCTCCCGATGCGCCAAGTTCGGATACCGAGTGAGGTACGCCTCGGCGAGACACATCCGCAACAGCCCTTGCTGTGCCCGACTTCGAGGACTATCGATGGATTGCAGCATCTCGGATACTTCTCGGATGGTTAGGTCGGGTCGACCCGTTCGGCTATTGCAAAGTGCTGTCAACCACCGTCTCTGAGGGTCCTTCCTGTCCTCGGGTTGGGTCAGCCGCTGCAGGACATCTTGGGCTGCTCGGGGCTGGCCAACTTCGAGCATGGCAAACGCAAGCCGCTTGGAAACGTCGGGATCCTCCGGGAGCAAGTCCCGCCTCAACTTGGCTAGTTCGAGCGCCTCTTCCTCCCGACATTGCATCAGCAGGGCATCGATGTCGCGAGTTGACTGCGTCGAATCTCCTAGCCACAAACCTCGACGTGGCGGACGCTTTCCTAGCAACCGGAATAGTATTACGACCGATGATACGAGTGCGATGACTATTGTTTGTCCGCTACACAAGAACACTAACCCAAGGAACGCCGCAAGAGCTGCCAGCAGATGCAACTTCTTCAGGCCCAGGAGCAACCACAGGACAACCACGGTGAACGCAAAGAGTCTCGCTTGCTCGAAACTCAGCGCCAGCAACGTGGCCCCAAGGTACGCAAATTGCAGGATGTGGGCCCTCTGACTAACACATAACACTGTCGCTAGTTCAGCCACGGTCAGCTCGGTGTCTTGCCGAGCAGTCTGCACTATCGACTGAACGGTTGCATCTGCCAAGAACGTTACCGGGATACCCACTACGCAAAGCGCGAAGGCCACTGCGTACTCTGGTCTACCGACGAGGGCCAGCACGAGTGCGCAACTGAATAGAGCCGTACCCCATGCAACGCTGACCCACAAGCAAGTGCGCGGAGCACGCCCGCGTTGCAAGACAAACAGGACCACGATGCTCGTCGAGGTAGCAGCATAGACCCCCGTTCCGAGCCACAACGCAGGGCAAAGTAGCGCTAAACGAGCGATTAGCAGGTGGGGGGGCAACGGACTACACCAAACTTCTTCATTATTCGACGCTCTCTATGGCTTCGACCAGTTGGTCGGCGACCTCTTCATCTTGAGTTTGATCGCTTAAGGCGACAATCTTAGATCGATCGCCGCGCGACACCCTAACCTCTATCGATACTGAGCTGCCCTTCTCTTTCCGAAGTCTCTTGGCTAGGGCTACTCCGGCGTTCGCGCCCATCATTAACGTGACGACGCTGGCAACTGCGTTCATGGTTGGGACAACAAGTTCCACAACGTCTACCATGCCCGCGCCACGTGTTTCTACGACGGGAACGGCTAGGTCCATGGCCACGAGCTCTGTAGCGATAGGTGCTGGCATCGACAGACGGATGAGTTTCATGGCAGTAGCATCGGGGGCAGGCGACGCTCGCGCCATGAATCATTCGCATTTTCTGTTCACAGGCACTGTGCTCCGAGAATGGTCGGTTGTTGGGCTTCCCCTCGCAAGTTCCTTGCAGGGTTGTCGAGGCGGGTGACGCGATGCGGTTCATCCGACCAACTAGCCAGCGTCAGTTGAGGATCCTCTGCGGGACGTCGAGGCTCGCCCCGCTCGACATGCGCCTCGGCGGCCGTCTCTCGCCGGCAGGCGGTCGGCTTGCGGGACGGTCACGGCATGCCTTCATCAGGTGAGGGTAGGTGGCGGGGAGCTGCAGCGTGCACGCACGAGGGGGCCGGGAGTCCGTGGGGCCGCAGGAGTCGGAGGGCTTCGTCGGACGGTGCTTTTCTGCTTCGGGGCAGAGCGCTATGAACGACGAAAAGAGCCGTCTGCGTTCTTGTAGACCGGTGGGATGAGCCATCGTGGTCGCTCGAACACGTACAGGCATATGCCTAGGGGGGCGAGCAACAGGGCTGGCACCCCCAGGGCTATGAGCAACAGATCGGGAGGCGGTGCGTCGAAGAGGAGCGGAGCCCCTTTCCCGATGGCGCCCGTCAGTGACAGCAGGACGATGACCGGGCCGCCGACCGTGTGCGTGTAGCGGAAGGTGTTGCCACCTCTGGGAGTGGATCTGGGGTCGCGGCGCCAATCCCTTACAGCCTCAGTGGTCATCCAGACACCGACCGCAGCAACGGCTAGGCACAGCAGGACCGTTGTCACCAGCCTTCCCCCGCTACGCCGAGACACGACAGCCCCGATCGCGTCCCTCGATGTGGT
>NZ_JBPKAO010000002.1:462270-462620 GCF_051216895.1 Aquipuribacter aurantiacus | reverse complement strand
CCATGGTCTTCTTCGCCCGCCGCGTCGCCCACTTCACCGAGGTCGTCGACCGGGAGCACCCCGACGAGGACACCCGCGTGTACGCCGTCCTGGGGGCCCTGTTCTTCGCCTCCAGCAACGACCTCGTCTACCAGTTCGACTACGCCGGTGACCCGCAGAACGTCATCATCGACCTGAGCCAGTCGCAGATCTACGACTCCTCCACCGTCGCCGCCCTCGACGCCATCGAGCTCAAGTACCGCCAGAAGGGCAAGAACGTCCAGATCATCGGCCTCAACCAGGCGAGTGTCGGCTGGCACGGCCGCCTGACCGGCCAGCTCGGCGCCGGCCACTAGACCCACCTCGGTGCG
>NZ_JBPKAO010000002.1:263359-462070 GCF_051216895.1 Aquipuribacter aurantiacus | reverse complement strand
CCCCCCCCCCCCCCCCCCCCCCCCCCACCACCGTCGAGTCGACAGTGCCTCTGCGGTCCCGCTCCCACCCGTCGACCTCAGGAGACACCGCCATGATCGACACCCTCGTCATCCTCGGCGCGAGCGGCGACCTCACCGGCCGCTACCTCGTGCCCGCACTGGCCCGCCTCGCGGCCGCGGGAGAGATGTCCGGCTCGTTGCGGGTGCTCGCCGTCGACCGCGGCGAGGAGACCGACGACTCGTTCCGGGCCATCGCCCGGGAACGGCTCGAACGCCACCTGCCCGACCTGGAGCCCGCCCACGCCGATGCGGTCCTGCGACGGGTGTCCTACCGGCGGGCCGACGTCACGTCCGCCGACCAGCTCCGCGACGTCCTCCCCGAGCTGAAGGAGACCGCAGCAGCGGTCTACCTGGCGCTGCCGAACGCCGTCTTCCGGCCCACCGTGCAGGCGCTCTCGCAGCTGCAGCTGCGCCCAGGCAGCCGGCTCATCGTGGAGAAGCCGTTCGGCGTCGACCAGGCCGACGCACGGCGACTGAACGACGACATCCGCCCGCTCTTCGACGAGAGCGAGGTGTTCCGCGTCGACCACTTCCTGGCCAAGCAGACGGTGCTGGACATCCTGGGGCTGCGCTTCGCCAACCGGATCTTCGAGCCGGTGTGGAACAGCCTGCACGTCGACCGGGTCGACATCGTCTGGGACGAGACCCTCGCCCTGGAGGGCCGGGCCGGCTACTACGACCACGCCGGTGCCCTACGGGACATGGTGCAGAACCACCTGCTGCAGCTGCTCGCCCTGGTGGCGATGGAACCGCCGACGACTCTGGGTGAGCGGGACCTGCGCGACCGCAAGGTCGACGTGCTGCGGGCCGTCCGAGCGCCCGCGTCGAATCAGATGGCCTCGCACGCGCGGCGAGCACGCTACGTCGCTGGACGCACGGACTCCGGTGACGTGCCGGCCTACGTCGCGGAGGACGGCGTCGACCCCGCCCGGCGCACGGAGACCTACGCCGACGTCACCCTGTCGGTGCAGAACGGGCGGTGGGCCGGCGTCCCCTTCCGACTGCGGAGCGGCAAGGCCCTGGGCCAGGACCGGCAGGAGATCGCCCTGCACTTCCGCCCCGCGGCGCATCAGCCGTTCGACCAGCACGCACCCGCCGACGTGCTGCGGTTCTCGCTCGAGCCCGACCAGATCGGTCTCGAGATCAACCTCAACGGCGCCGGGGACCCCTTCGACCTCGAGCGCGCCACCCTGCACGCCGGCTTCGCCGAGCAGCACCTGCCGCCCTACAGCCGACTGCTGGCCGAGATCCTCGGCGGTGAGCCGACCCTGTCGATCCGGGGCGACGAGGCCGAGGAGAGCTGGCGGATCGTCGAGCCCATCCTCGCCGCCTGGGCCTCCGACGACGTCCCCATGCAGGAGTACCCGGCCGGCTCCGACGGACCGGGCAACTGACCCAGCGAGACCGAGCGCTGGTCGGACCGGTCGTGAAGGCGGTCCACAGCATCGGGATTCGCCATGAGGTCGCCCTCCCGGGACGGCGGTTGCACTGTCACACGTGCGCGCCCGCGCACCTCACCCGCGAAGGCCGGCAGGAGCGGGCCCGAGCGCTCGTGTAGGCATCGTCGGCCGGCGAAGCGCAGCCCGAGCTCCTCAAGGGCTGACCTCGCCTCCAAGCTGGTCCTGCGGGTTCGATCCCCGTCACCCGCTCCCCCCACCTGAGCAGCGTCGCCGCAGGTCACGAGGGCGTGAGCGGCTAGTACGTCGGGTACAGCTCGGCGTCGCCCACGATGATGGGGTAGTTGAAGCCGGCAGACTTGTCCGCCGCGAACACGGCGATGAGCGAGTACCCCGCCAGCTTGTAGTAGTCCATCGCCCGGTTGGCGGCCGCGACCATGTCGGCCTCGGTGGTGGCCGTGACGAACTTCGTGAGCCGGGTGTGGGGGGTCGTGATCCAGTACCCGTTCAGCGCGAACCACGAGTGGTCGCTGTTCAGGCCCCACTGCCAGGTCACCGACTGGCCCTTCTGGAAGTAGCAGGCCACCGATGTGGTGGTGGTGCCGCCGCTCATGATCTGGTTGATCTGGGCGAACATCTCGGCGTCGGAGAACGGGTAGACGTAGTCGTAGTTGTCCCTGTCCGGCCACAGGCCGACCGCGCCGCCGCGCCGGTGGACGTTGCCCTGACCGTCCGCCCAGAACAACGGCGCGTGGTTGACGCCACCCGGTGTGGGCTTCGCGGCGAAGTCGAGCGTGGGGGTGAGCTGCAGGGCGGCCGGCTTCGGGATCGCGCTGGAGCCGGTGAGGAACGCCTGGTAGACCTCGTCGGCCGACGCCTGCACCGCGGCGACAGCCATGGCGAGGTTGGCGGCGTTGACGTCGTCGAGCTCCTTGCCGTCACCGTAGGCAACCCACGTGTCGCCCCGGGCGTTCTGCACGTGCAGCCCCTCGTGGTTCTCCTCGTTGTGCGCGGCCCGCGCGAGCAGCCCGGTCTCACCGGCGATGGTCAGGGGCGTGCTCCACAGCGCACGCCGGGGGGTGCGCACGTGACCAGCCGCGAAGAGGTCGGTGAGGAAGTGGTCGGCGAACGCGTTGAAGCCGTAGGCCTGCAGGAGCTTGATCCTGACGGCCGGCGAGCTGGGGTCGTGCCCGTGCAGCTGGGCCGCCTGCTGGACCGCGAGACCGTGACCGGCCAGGTACGCCTTGACCGCGTCGGTGCCGAAGTGGTCCATGTTCACCGAGGCCAGGTTGATGTACCGACCGGGCTTGGTCACGATGCTGAAGTTGCCGCCTGACGCGGGCCCGCCGCCGGTGATCTCGTTCCACTTGAAGGACAGGGTGTCGCCGAGCTTCTCGTACGCGGTCGACGGCTGGTTGCCTGCGCTCCTCGCCTCGTCGATGGCCTTCTGCTCCTCAGCCATCACGGTGAGGATCGCGCTCAGCTCGGCGCTCGGGGCCCCGGCCAGGGTGAGGTACGCCGAGGAGAAGGCCTGCTCGGGGTACTGGGCGGAGGAGATGGGCGTGAGCGGTTCCAACGCCGGGTGCCCCGGCGAGGCGGCCTGCGCGCCCACCCCGTAGAAGTCGCCACCCAGCGCGATCAGCTGGCCGTAGCGCAGCGTCGTCGCCCCGACCGGGAGGGGGGTGTCAGCGGCCGACGTCTGCATGCCATCCGCAGATGTCAGCTTGATCGCATTACCTACCGCTACGTGCTCGCAACTCTCCACGGCCAGTCCTCAAATCGTCGACAGGAAACCCAACGCGAGTGAGTCAATAGCAGTCGATGCACCCCGTCAATAGAGTCTGAAAGTCAGTTCCGACTGGCGGTCAGACCAGGAAAGTGGGGCTTGACTCCATGCGCGAGGGCCACGAAACTGCTGGCCAGCGGCGGGTCCGCAGTCCGGCATCAGAGGGTGATGCCGAGTCGGGACTAATTTCACCCGTAATGGATGAAGCGTTCATCCCCATTCATCAGGAGGAACCAATGACCTACAACGCGGTGGCAACGCGGTCGATTGCGGGTCAGCTCGTGGGCCCGTCGGCCCTGACCGGCGGGAATGCCGGTGAAACAACGACCTCGCTGGCCTGCTACGTGGAGAAGGGCTCCGACGTGACCTGGCAATGGGGGCTGAACGCCGACAACTCGTGGTACAAGCTCCGGGGCCGCTGGATCACGACCCCGTTCACCGGCCTCACCAAGTTCCTGACGAGCACGAGCGAGGGTGAGCTGACGGCCGCCGCCAACCAGGCGATCCAGTACTACAAGCTGTCCGGGTACACGCTCCGGGGCATGTTCGCCGCCGACGGCGCGGGCGGCTACAACTACCCGATCCTCATCGGGACGACGGAGCTCTACCCCAAGTTCTGACGGGCGGCGGGTCGAGCCCGGGCAGGCGATCAGCTCTCGTCAGCCAGCCGGACCCGGGCGGGTCCACGCCGGCCTAGGCGCTGCCCCTGCAGGCGCCCGCACCGGGTGCCGGCCGCGGTCAGGAGGGCTTGGGTGCTCCCGGGCGGGCGTAGCGCCACCACGTCACGGCGATGCACAGGGCAGCGAAGGCGACACCGACGTAGAAGAAGGTCTCGGGGCTGACCAGCGTGAGCCCGATCCCGAAGAAGAACGGCCCGAACGCGGCGATCGCCGCGGTCCAGCCGATCACGCCGCCGGCCTGACGCCGCTCGAAGATCATGGGCATCTGCTTGAAGGTCGAGGCGTTGCCGATCCCGGTGAACAGGAAGATCGCCATCATGCCGACGAAGAAGCGTGTGAACTCCGCCTCGATCGCCGCGGCACCGGCGGCCACGTCCGGGGACAGCTGCTGGCTGGTGTAGAGCACCGAGAGCAGGATCCCGATGCCGCTCACCAGGGTCCAGCGCGCGCCGCCGTAGCGGTCGGTGAGCGGGCTGAACAGCACCCGGGCCCCCGCGCCGACCAGGGGACCGTAGAAGGCGTACGCCACGGGGTCCGGCAGGACGTACCCGGCGACGAGGAGCTCGGTGGTGCCGTCGGCCAGCGCCCGGGCGATCTCGGGGTTGCCGCCGCCGAACAGGTTCTTGATGAGCAGGCCGAACTGGCCCGACAGCCCGGCGAAGGTGCCGAAGGTCATGACGTAGAGCATCGTCATCCACCAGGTGTCCTGGTTGCGGAAGATGTCGAACTGCTGGCGCACGTTGACCTGCATCGGGACGCTCTTGAGCAGCGTCCAGGCCAGCACGGCGCCGATGACGACGAACGGCACGTAGATGTAGGCCGCGTTCTGGTACCAGACCTCCTGGTCGTCCCGCCCCGGGAAGGTGGCGGTCTGCGACGCTCCCAGGAAGCCGATCATGGAGAAGCCGATGATCCAGGGGGTGACGAACTGGACCAGCGACACCCCGAAGTTGCCGATGCCGGCCTGCAGGCCCATCGCGGTGCCCTGCAACCGGCGGGGGAAGAAGTACGAGGTGGACGGCATGAAGCCGGAGAACGCGCCGCCGCCGATGCCGGACAGGAACGACAGCGTGAGCAGCCAGGCGTAGCTGGTGTCCGGGTTCTGCACCGCGATGCCCCACCCGACGAGGGGGATCAGCAGGAGCAGGGTGGTCAGCGAGACCAGTCGACGGGTGCCGACGATGGGTGGCAGCACCATCCACGCCAGGCGCAGCAGTCCGGCCGACAGCCCCGGGACGGCGACGAGCCAGTAGAGCTGGTTCTGGGTCAGGTCGAAGCCGAGGTTGCTCAGCCTGGGGGCCAGCGCGCTGGCGATGAACCAGGACACGAAGGCCAGGGTCAGGGTGAACGTGGTGATGGACAGGGTCCGCCAGGCGAGGGCCTTGTCCCAGGTCTCCTCGTTCTCGGGGTCCCACCCCTGCAGCCACTCCTTGCCGGTGCGCGCGGGGACCCCGGTGTTGTGCGTGCGGCTCATCGGCTCGTGGCCTCCATCAGCTCAGGTGTCTCGAAGTGGTCCGACAGACCCGGTGACTGCTGCTGCAGCATGTGGACGACGGTGAGGTGCATCCAGACCGCACTCACCCCGGTGAGAAGGAACAGGACGAAGAAGGTCGAGGACGGCAGGCCCGTCCAGGCGGTCGAGTAGGCGAACAGCGGCGGCAGGAAGAAGCCCCCCAGCGCACCGAGCATCCCGACGAGCCCGCCCACGGAGCCGACCTGCCCGGGGAAGTACTCGGGGATGTGCTTGTACACCGCGGCCTTGCCGATACCCATCGCGCAGCCGAGCAGGAACACCAGCAGCGCGAAGGGCACGACGCCGAGGGCGTACGGGAGCACCTCGGCGGTGCCGGACGGGTCGAAGGACTCCGACACCTGAACGACGATGTAGCCGTTCGGCATCATCAGCAGGAACAGCGTCGCCAGCATGATCCCGAAGGTCCAGTACATGACCCGTCGGGCGCCCACGCGGTCGGAGATCCAGCCACCCAGCGGACGCAGCAGGCTGGCGGGGAAGATGAAGGTGGCGGTGAGCAGCGCCGCCGTCGCCAGCGACACGTCGAAGTTGTCGACGTAGTACTTGGGCAGCCAGACCGACAGGGCGACGTACGCGCCGAACACCACGACGTAGTACAGGCTGAAGCGCCAGACCCGCAGCTGGCGCAGCGGCCGCAGCTGCTCGCGCAGGCCGCGGCCCTGTCCCGGCTTGCGGTCGTGGCGGGGCGTCAGCACCCAGAGCAGGACCGCGGTCACCAGCAGGAGCACGGCGTAGATCACCGGGACGAGCCGCCACCCGCCCTGCACCACGCCGAAGACGGTGCCGCCCGCGGTGGCGGCTATGAGCACCGGGCCGATGAACTTGGTGACCGAGGCGCCGACGTTGCCGGCGCCGAAAACCCCGAGGGCGAAGCCCTGCCTGTGGCGGGGGAACCACGCCGAGTTCCACGCGATGCCGGCGGTGAAGGCGTTGCCCGCGAAACCGACGCAGAACGCCAGGACGAGCAGCATGGCGTAGCTGTCCGCCTGGGCGACCAGGTACGAGAACACCGCCGTGGACAGCAGGAGGACGAGGAACACGACCCGTCCGCCGAACCGGTCGGCCAGGATCCCGGCGGGCAGACGCCAGAGCGCCCCGTTGAGGATCGCCACCGCCGACAGCCACGACAGCTGCACGTCGGACAGGCCGAACTCGTCGCGGATGGGCAGGCCCAGCACGCCGAACATCAACCACGCGGCGAACAGCAGCGTGAAGGCGACGGTCGAGAGGAGGAGGACACGGCCCGACCCGGTGGGAGCCGGCTCCGACGTCGTCGCGGCAACGGGTGCGGGTGTGGACATGTGGACCAGGTGCTCCGTCTGATCGGTGGTGGCAGTGGACTCCACGGCTATCGTCGGGGCGACCAGAACAGCCCCCCGGGACCTAGGTCCCGGGCTCTGCCTCCCCGTGGGTCGAGGCTGGTGCAGGTCCGCCCACGAGATCGACGTCGACCTCCGGACGCGGACGCCGTTCCGGCTCCACCGCGGGTTCGAGCACAGGGGTACTGTCCGAGCAGCACGTCGCGAGGCGTGTCCCTGCCCGGACCCGCAGGAGCCATCAGCTGGCCTTCCCTGGGGGTACCTGTGGTCTACGAGGACACGACGACACCGGCACGGACGACGCACTCCCTGCCGGCGAGCGCGGGCCTGGACGGTGAGGTCACCGAGGCGCTGCTCAAGGCCCGGCGGTTCTTCCGCGGCAGCACCGTCTCCCTCGACCTGCGCACCCTGCACAAGAGCGGCGGCCGCGACGCGGACAGCTTCTACCGGGACCGGTGGAGCCACGACAAGGTGGTCCGCTCCACGCACGGGGTCAACTGCACCGGTGGCTGCTCGTGGAAGATCTACGTCAAGGACGGGATCATCACCTGGGAGTCCCAGCAGACCGACTACCCCTCCGTCGGTCCCGACAGCCCGGAGTACGAGCCCCGCGGCTGCCCCCGGGGCGCGGCGTTCTCCTGGTACACCTACTCCCCCACCCGTATCCGGTACCCCTACGTCCGTGGCGTGCTGCTGCAGATGTACCGCGAGGCCAAGGCGCGTCTCGGCGACCCGGTGCTGGCGTGGGCGGACATCGTCGGCGACCCCGAGCGCGCGGCCCGGTACAAGGCCTCGCGCGGCAAGGGTGGACTCGTCCGTGCGGGCTGGGACGAAGCGGTCGAGCTCGCAGCCGCCGCGCACGTGCACACCATCAAGACCTACGGCCCGGACCGGATCGCGGGCTTCTCGCCGATCCCGGCGATGTCGATGGTCTCCCACGCGGCGGGGGCCCGCTTCTACTCGTTGATCGGCGCCGCGATGCTGTCGTTCTACGACTGGTACGCCGACCTGCCGGTGGCCTCCCCGCAGGTGTTCGGCGACCAGACCGACGTCCCGGAGTCCGGGGACTGGTGGGACGCCGGCTACCTGATCATGTGGGGCTCCAACGTGCCGGTGACCCGGACCCCCGACGCGCACTGGATGACCGAGGCCCGGTACCGCGGGCAGAAGGTCGTCGTGGTCTCCCCCGACTTCGCCGACAACACCAAGTTCGCCGACGAGTGGCTGGCGGCCGCGCCCGGCACCGACGGGGCCCTGGCCATGGCGATGGGCCACGTCACCCTGAAGGAGTTCTTCGTCGAGCGACGCACGCCGTACTTCGACTCCTACGTCAAGACCTACACCGACCTGCCGTTCCTGGTCCGCCTCGAGCCGCGCGGTGACAGCTTCGTGCCGGGCAAGTTCCTCACCTCCTCCGACCTGGGCGACACCGGCGAGGGCGCCGACTTCAAGACCGTGCTCCTCGACGCCGCCACCGGCGAGCCCGTCGTCCCCAACGGGTCGCTGGGCTTCCGGTTCGGCGAGGAGGGCAAGGGCCGCTGGAACCTCGACCTGTCCGAGGTGGACCCGCTGCTCAGCGTCTACGACGAGGCCACCTCCGAAGGGGGTGTCCCGCTGGACCTGCCGCGCTTCGACGCCCCGGACGGCTCCGCCGACGTGGTGCACCGGGGCGTGCCGGTGCGCCGGGTGGGCGGTCACCTGGTGACCACCGTCTACGACCTGCTGCTGGCCCAGTACGGCGTGTCCCGCGCGGGGCTGCCCGGCGTGTGGCCCACCGGGTACGACGACGCGTCCCAGCCCTGCACCCCCGCCTGGCAGGAGACCATCACCGGAGTCCCCGCCGCCAAGGCGGAACGGATCGGCCGGGAGTTCGCGGCCAACGCCGAGGAGTCCAAGGGGCGGTCCATGATCCTCATGGGGGCCGGCACCAACCACTGGTTCCACTCCGACACGATCTACCGGGCCTTCCTCACCCTGACCACCCTCACCGGCTGCCAGGGCGTCAACGGCGGCGGCTGGGCGCACTACGTCGGGCAGGAGAAGGTCCGCCCCGTCACCGGGCACGCCCAGCTCGCGAACGCGCTCGACTGGTCCCGACCGCCCCGAACCATGATCCAGACCGCGTACTGGTACCTGCACTCCGACCAGTTCCGCTACGACCCGTTCGGCGCGGACACGCTCGCCTCGGCCACCGCGGGCGGGCAGCTCGCGGGCAAGTCCACCGCCGACGTCATCGCGCAGTCCGCCCGCATGGGGTGGATGCCCTCCTACCCCACGTTCGACCGCAACCCCCTCACGCTCACGGACGACGCCGAGGCGGCCGGGCTGCCCGTGGCGGAGTTCGTCCCCCGCGAGCTCAAGGCGGGCCGGCTCCGCTTCGCGGCCGAGGACCCGGACTCACCCGGCAACTTCCCCCGCGTGCTGACGGTCTGGCGGGCCAACCTGCTGGGCAGCTCGGGCAAGGGCAACGAGTACTTCCTGCACCACCTGCTGGGGACCGACGCGTCGCTGCGGGCCACCGAGGCCGAACCGCACCAGCGGCCCACGGACGTGGTCTGGCACGACGAGGCCCCCACCGGCAAGCTCGACCTGCTGCTGAGCCTGGACTTCCGGATGACCAGCACGACCATCTTCTCCGACGTCGTCCTGCCCGCGGCGACCTGGTACGAGAAGCACGACCTCA
Source organism: Aquipuribacter aurantiacus (assembly GCF_051216895.1). Lineage (NCBI taxonomy): Bacteria > Bacillati > Actinomycetota > Actinomycetes > Micrococcales > Intrasporangiaceae > Aquipuribacter > Aquipuribacter aurantiacus. The sequence continues at coordinate 452,611 of NZ_JBPKAO010000002.1, read as the reverse complement.
ACACCACCGACATGCACCCGTTCGTCAACAGCTTCAACCCCGCCATCGCCCCGCCGTGGCAGACCCGCACCGACTTCGACGCCTTCGCCACCCTCGCCGAGGAGTTCAGCCGCCAGGCCGCGACCCACCTCGGCGTCCGGCGCGACGTGGTCGCGGTCCCCCTGACGCACGACACCGTCGACGAGCTGGCCAACCCGCACGGGGTGGTGCAGGACTGGAAGGCCGGGGACTGCGAACCGGTGCCCGGGAAGACGATGCCCAAGCTCGTCGCGGTCGAGCGGGACTACGCCGCGGTCGCGGACAAGATGGCGTCCCTCGGCCCGCTGCTGGACACCCTGGGCGCGACGACGAAGGGCGTCACGTTCCGGGTGGACGAGGAGGTCGAGCGGCTGCGGCACACCAACGGGACCGTCCGCCACGGTGCCGGCAAGGGCCGGCCGTCGCTGGCGCGTGACATCCACGCCTGCGAGGCGATCCTGGCGCTGTCGGGCACGACCAACGGCCGACTGGCCGTGCAGGGCTTCCACTCCCTGGAGGAGCGGACCGGCACGAAGATGGCCGACCTGGCCGCCGAGCACGAGGGCAAGCGGGTCACCTTCAAGGACACCCAGGCCGGGCCCGTCACCGTCATCACGTCGCCGGAGTGGTCGGGGACCGAGCACGGCGGTCGTCGGTACTCGCCCTTCACCATCAACGTGGAACGGCTCAAGCCCTGGCACACGCTCACCGGGCGGCAGAGCTTCTACCTGGACCACGACTGGATGTCCGAGCTCGGCGAGAACCTGCCCGTGTTCCGGCCCCCGCTCAACATGAACGCGCTGTTCGGCGAGCCCCAGGTCGGGCACAACGGCGAGCTCGGCATCACCGTGCGGTACCTGACCCCGCACAACAAGTGGTCCATCCACTCCGAGTACCAGGACAACCTGCTGATGCTCAGCCTGTCCCGGGGCGGGCCGACGATCTGGATGAGCGTGCCGGACGCGGCCAAGGTCGGGGTCGAGGACAACGACTGGATCGAGGCGGTCAACCGCAACGGCGTCGTCGTCGCCCGCGCGATCGTCTCCCACCGGATGCCCGAGGGGACCGTGTTCATGTACCACGCGCAGGACCGCCTCATCGACGTCCCCCGGTCGGAGACCTCCGGCAAGCGCGGCGGCATCCACAACTCGCTCACCCGCCTGCTGGTCAAGCCGAGCCACCTCATCGGGGGCTACGCCCAGCTGTCGTACGCGTTCAACTACCTGGGCCCCACCGGGAACCAGCGTGACGAGGTCACCGTGATCCGTCGCCGCTCGCAGGAGGTGCAGTACTGATGCGTGTCATGGCCCAGATGTCGATGGTGATGAACCTCGACAAGTGCATCGGGTGCCACACCTGCTCGGTCACCTGCAAGCAGGCGTGGACCAACCGGACCGGGGTGGAGTACGTCTGGTTCAACAACGTCGAGACCCGGCCCGGTCAGGGCTACCCCCGCACCTACGAGGACCAGGACAGGTGGAAGGGCGGCTGGACGCGGACCAGGCGCGGTCGTCTCCAGCTCAAGGCCGGCGGCCGGTTGAAGAACCTGCTGACCATCTTCTCCAGCCCCAAGATGCCGTCGATGAACGAGTACTACGAGCCGTGGACCTACGACTACGAGACGCTCACGAACGCCCCGGCTCAGGAGCACACCCCGGTGGCCCGGCCCAAGTCGCTGATCAGCGGCGAGAACATGAAGATCGAGTGGTCGGCCAACTGGGACGACGACCTCGCCGGCGGACCGAAGCTCATCTCGGCCGACCCGATCCTGGCCAAGCTGTCGACGGACGTGAAGCTCGAGTTCGAGCAGACCTTCATGTTCTACCTGCCCCGCATCTGCGAGCACTGCCTCAACCCCTCCTGCGTCGCCTCCTGCCCGTCCGGGGCGATCTACAAGCGCGAGGAGGACGGCATCGTCCTGGTCGACCAGGACGGCTGCAAGGGCTGGCGCAAGTGCGTCACGGGCTGCCCGTACAAGAAGATCTACTTCAACCACCGGACCGGCAAGGCCGAGAAGTGCACGTTCTGCTTCCCCCGCATCGAGGTGGGGCTGCCCACCGTGTGCGCCGAGACGTGCGTCGGGCGGCTGCGCTACATCGGCCTCGTCCTGTACGACGCCGACGCCGTCCTGGACGCGGCGTCGGTCGAGGACGAGCACGACCTGCTCGCGGCGCAGCGGGCGGTGTTCCTCGACCCGGACGACCCCGAGGTGATCCGGGAGGCCGAGAAGGCCGGGATCCCGCGCGACTGGGTCACCGCCGCGCAACGCTCCCCGATCTGGGCCCTGATCAACCGGTTCGAGGTCGCCCTGCCGCTGCACCCGGAGTACCGGACGATGCCCATGGTCTGGTACATCCCGCCGTTGTCACCGGTGGTCGACGTGGTCGCCGGCACCGGGGTCGATGCCGAGGACACCCGCAACCTGTTCGCCGCCATCGACACCCTGCGCATCCCGGTGGAGTACCTGGCCGAGCTGTTCACCGCCGGTGACCCCGAGCCGGTGACCGCGGTCCTCAAGCGGCTCGGTGCGATGCGGTCCTACATGCGCGACATCAACATGGGCCGCGACCCGGACGCCTCCATCCCCGCCTCGGTCGGCATGACCGAGGAGGAGATGTACGACATGTTCCGGCTGCTGGCGCTGGCCAAGTACGACGAGCGCTACGTCATCCCCCCGGCCCACGCCGAGCAGGCGCACGGGCTGGAGGAGCTGGCCACCGAGTGCAGCCTCGACGTGGACGGTGGGCCCGGCATGACCGGGTCCGGACCGTTCGGCGAGGGCTCGGGCGGACAGGCCTCCGTCGCGCAGGAGAGCTTCCACGCCCTCAAGGTCCGCCAGACCACGGAGTCCACCACCGACCCGGCGGACAAGTCCCGCCGGGTCAACCTCCTGAACTGGGACGGCAAGGGCAACCCGAACGGTCTGTTCCCCGGCGAGACGAAGGGACCGCGCGCATGAGCCTCGCGGGCAAGCACGGCACCGCACTGACCTACGCCATGGCCGGACGGCTGATGAGCTACCCGGACCAGGCCCTGCTCGACGAGCTCGACTGGCTGCGGCCGGCGTTGGCGGACCTGCCGCGGTGGTCGCGCACCGACCTGGCCGAGCTGCTGGAGTACCTCGCGAGCGCCGACCCGACGATGCTGGCGGCGGAGTACGTCGCCACGTTCGACCTGCGACGACGCTGCTGCCTGTTCCTCACCTACTTCGCCTACGGCGACACCCGCAAGCGTGGCGTGGCGCTGCTGCAGTTCAAGCAGGCCTACCAGGCGGCCGGACTCACGCTGCTGCCCGACGAGCTGCCCGACCACCTGTGCGTGGTCCTGGAGTTCGCCGCCACGTCGGACCTGGACACCGGCCGTCGCCTGCTGCTGGAGAACCGGGCCGGCCTGGAGCTGCTGCGGCTGTCGCTGGCCGACGCCGGGTCCCCCTGGGTGGGGGCCCTGCGGGCCATCACCAAGAGCCTGCCGGCCCTGCAGGGCGACGACCGCGCGGCCGTCGCCCGCCTCGCGGCCGAGGGTCCCCCCGGCGAGGACGTCGGCCTCGAACCGTTCGCACCGCCGGACTACATGGGAGCCCGCACATGAACGAACCGACCGACGTCCTGCTCTGGGTCGTCGTCCCCTACGTCTGCCTCGCGATCTTCGTCGGCGGGCACCTGTGGCGCTACCGCTACGACAAGTTCGGCTGGACCACCCGCTCCTCGCAGATGTACGAGAGCAAGCTCCTGCGCATCGGCAGCCCGCTGTTCCACTTCGGGATCCTCGCGGTGTTCCTGGGCCACGTCATGGGCCTCGGCATCCCCAAGTCGTGGACGGAGGCCGTCGGCCTGTCCCAGTCGGCGTACCACTACATGGCGATCAGCGTCGGCACCGTCGCGGGCGTCTGCAGCGTCGTGGGGGCCGCCATCCTCATCTACCGCCGGCGCACCACCGGTCCCGTGTTCGCCGCCACCACCAGGATGGACAAGCTCATGTGGTTCGCCCTGGGCCTGGTCATGGTCCTCGGGCTGGGCAACACCATCGTCGCGAACGTCTTCGCCGAGTACGACTACCGCGAGACCGTGTCGGTCTGGTTCCGCGGCATCTTCCTGCTGGACCTGCAGCCCGAGCTCATGGCCGGGGCGCCCATCGGGTTCCAGGCGCACGCCCTGACCGCCTTCCTGCTGTTCGCGCTGTGGCCGTTCACCCGGCTCGTCCACGTGTTCAGCGCACCCGTCGGCTACCTGTGGCGGCCCTACGTCGTCTACCGCAGCCGCGACGTCCGGCAGGGGTCCCGGGCGACGCGGCCCGGGTGGGACCAGGTCGGCGCCTCGGCCCGGCGCCGCTGACGTGCACGGCTGGGGCCCGAGCCCTCGTGCGGCGGCGACCACTCACGACCCCCACCCGAGGTCTCGACCGCCGTCCCCCCACCACGACCGGGTGCCACGCCCCCAGGGGCGTCCCTGACGTGTGCAGCTACTGCGGCTGCGAGGACATCACCGTCATCGGTCGGCTCATGGCGGAGCACGAGGCGATCCGGAACGCCGCCGGTGACCTGCGACGGGCGGCCGCCACCGGCGGGCCCGACGACGTCGCGGCCCGGGTCGCCGCCCTCGCCGGACTCCTCGACCCGCACGTGCGGGACGAGGAACGCGGCCTGTTCGACGAGCTGCACGACGACCCCGAGTTCGCCCCCCACATCGACGCGCTCTGCGGAGAGCACGTCACCCTCGACGCCGCCGTCGACGAAGTACGCCGCGGCGACCTCACCGGCCTGGATGCACTCCTGCGTCTGCTGGACGCCCACATCGAGCGCGAGGACAACGGCATCTTCCCCGCCGCCGCGACCGCCCTGGACGGGCCCGCGTGGGACCGCATCACCGATCGGCTCACCGAGTCGACCACGGTCGCCCACGACCGCCACGCAGATCTCGAACCGAGAGGCACCCCATGAACAAGTCGTCCTTGACCGCCCTGGTCCGCCAGCTGCTCAAGACCGCGCTCGCGTGACGCTGCACTCCGGTGACGACAGCTGGGAGGGGTCTCCCGGGGACCTGCTCATCATCCCCGACGCGCGGCACAGCCTCGACGCGATCGAGGACTCCGCGGTGCTCCTCACGGTCGCCAGGAAGACCTGACGTGGCGGCCTCCCCGGAGACCCTCCTCGACCCGCCGGACGCCCCGCACGACCGCGGCGGCACGGCGGTGCGACTGAACTGGCTGCGCGCCGGGGTGCTGGGGGCCAACGACGGGATCGTCTCCACGGCGGGCCTGGTGATCGGGGTGGCCGGGGCGACCAGCGCCACCGGCCCCATCCTGACGGCCGGGGTCGCCGGCCTCGTGGCGGGGGCGGTGTCGATGGCCGTCGGCGAGTACGTGTCGGTGAGCAGCTCCCGCGACAGCGAGCGCTCCCTCCTGGAGGAGGAACGCCGGCAGATCGCCGCGAACCCCCACGCGGAGTGCGCCGAGCTCGCCGGGATCTACCAGGCGAAAGGACTGTCCGCCGACACCGCCTGGCGCGCAGCCCGCGAGCTGACCACCAAGGACGCGTTCGCCGCCCACGCCGACGCGGAGCTCGGCATCGACCCCCACGCCCTCGTCAGCCCCTGGCACGCCGCCGGGGCGTCCGCACTGGCCTTCTCGCTCGGTGCGCTGCTCCCGCTCGCCGCCATCGTGCTGCTGCCGCAGACCGTTCGGGTGCCGGTCACGTTCGTCGTCGTGCTCATCGCGCTCGCTCTCGCCGGCGCGCTCGGGGCCACCATCGGTGGCGCCAGGCGCACCCGGGCCGTCGTCCGGATCGTCATCGGAGGCGCAGCGGGCATGGCGTTCACCTACGCCATCGGCAGCCTGCTGGGCACCACGTTGTGACTCCTCGGACGCCCACGGACCTTGCACGCGACGGTGCGGGGCTGCTCGCCCTGGCCGGTCTGGTCCTCTGGGGGGTCAAGCTCGTGCGGGTCACCCGCGGCATCGAGCGGGCCCGCGAGTTCTGGTCGGGCCCGCAGGGTGACCCCGGCGGACTGCTGTACGTCGCCCTGGGCGACTCCACCGCCCAGGGCGTCGGCGCCAGCCGGCCGGACCGCGGCTACGTCGGCCTGCTGGCCCAACGCCTGCGTGAACGGACCGGCACAGCGGTCCAGGTCATCAACCTGAGCAGCTCCGGCGCCCGCATCCACGACCCCACCGACCGCGGTCACCGCGTCTGGGCCGACGCGTTCTGGAGCAGCATCCGCAAGGCACCCGGGTCGGCGGCGAACCAGCCGCCATGACCGACGGACCCGACCTCGAGCGGCGCCCTCGAGGCGTTCCCGGGACCCAGGTCCCGGCCGGGCGCCCGATACCCCCCCCGAACGGGTGAGGCTCGGTCGAGCCGGTGCCCGACGGGCCACCCGCGTCTGACGTATCACCCGACAGGGCCCCAGCGCTCAGCCAGCGCTGGGGCCGCCTCCCTCTGCCCCTCGGGCGTGAGAGCGACTACACGCTCGCGATCGGCGCCGGTGCTGGCTCCGTCGCGCTGTCGGCCTGCCACAGATCCGGCCCGAACACCTCGTACTGGATGTCGTGGGCGATCACGCCACGATCCAGCAACGCGGTCCGGACCGCCTGCATGAATGGGAGCGGACCGCAGAGGTAGAAGATCGCCGACTCGGGCAGCGGCGCCTCGTTCAGGTCGAGGAAGCCGGCGTGCACACCGTCGACCGCCAAGGTGGTCTCGGCGGCGTTCTCGAACCACACGTGCACGCTGGCGTCCTGCAGCTCCTGGACGTCGGCGAGGACCTGGTCCCGCAGGGCGAAGGACCCCTCGTCGGAGTCGGCGTGCAGCAGCAGGATGGGCAGGGACGAACCGGCCGAGACCAGGTGCGAGAGCATGCCCGCCATGGGGCTGATGCCCATGCCCGCGCTGATGAAGACCAGCGGCCGCCCGGAGTCGTCCAGGACGACGTTGCCGAACGGCACCGAGAGCGTGACGGTGTCCCCCACGCCGACGGAGTCGTGCAGCAGGTTCGACACCTCGCCGTCCGGAAGGCCCGCACCGTGCACGCGCTTGACCGTGAACTGCCGGTGCTCGCCGTCGTCGGCACGGGTGAGGCTGTACTGGCGGGGCTGGTGCACACCGTCCGGCATGAGCATCTTCACCGAGACGTACTGCCCGGGCAGGGAGGTCTTGACGAGGCGGTCGTCCTTGCGGCGGACCAGGAAGGTCACCACGTCGTCGGTCTCGCGCCGCTTCTCCACGACCTCCCAGTCGCGCCACACCGTCTCAGGACGAACGCCGCGGGCGCTGTAGAGACCGCGCTCCTGGCTGGTCAGCAGCTCTGCCATCAGCCAGTACACCTCCTCCCAGCCCGCTGCGACCTCAGGGGTCACGGCGTCGCCCAGGACGTCCGCGATGGCCCAGAACAGGTGGTCGTGGACCACCTGGTACTGGTCCGGGCGCAGGCCGAGCGACGCGTGCTTGTGCGAGATCCTCATGAGCAGCTGCTCCGGCAGCTGGTTCTGCAGGGCCGCGGTGGCGAACGCGGCCACCGAGCCCGCGAGCGCCACCTGCTGGGCCCCTTGGGCCTGGTTGCCACGGTTGAACAACCCGTCCATCAGCTCGGGCCGGGCGTCGAACATGTGGGCGTAGAAGCGGCGCGCGATCTCCTCGATGTTGTCGGCCACAGCCGGCAGCGTTGCTTCCACGACGGCACGGGTTTGCTGGGTGAGCACAGTCATCTCCTGGCTGGTACGAAAGGGACGGGTGAGCGGCTGTTGCGCCCGGGGGGGCCGTCAGCCACCCGCCGGCAGCCGGGCCATCCCGACAGCGCCGGACGCGAGGCGGGCACAGGACCAGGAGCCCCGTCGGCACTCCGTCCTGTCCGGCTCGCCAGGCCCGAGCCTCCCCTGTGCTGCACGCTAGGTGCCGCTGACGGAGCCCGTCGGGACGAAGGTCCCGATCAGCACAGCGACCCGGCACCCGACTCGGCCCGGGGCACAGACACGCGACGCCATCGGCGCTGCCTCGCCACGCACCAGAGCTGCCTCACCTACGACATCGGCACCATCGACACCTCGGCAGGTTCACGACCGGGACCGAGGTCCCCTACCGCGCGTCGGACGTCGACCGACGCCCCGACGAGGTGCCGTCGGGTCGGCTACGGGCTGCTGCGCTGGGTGGAGGATGTCTCATGTGGTGCCGAGCTCTCGACGTCGTCGCTGTCGGCGGTGCGCCGTGAGGGAGCTGCTGCGCGGCGACGACCTGGTGCAGCTCGCGGTGGACCGTGGGCCGGTACCAGCGAACGTGGGCGTGCTCCTGGTGCTCGACGCGCGGGTGGAGCCGGACCTCGCCCAGCTGGAGAAGGAGCTGGTCCGGCGGCTGCTCCGCATCCCGCGTCTGCGGCAGCGGCTCGTCGAACCGACGTCGTGGCTGCGTCGCCGCCCGTACTGGGACGAGGTCACCGGGTTCGATCCCCGGGCTCACCTCACCCGCACGACGAGTGCAGCGCCGGGCGACACCGCGGCTCTGCACGCCGCGGCGGTGCAGGCCGTCCTGCGACCACTCCCCCGGGACCGGCCGCTCTGGCGGGCCGTCCTCGTCACCGGCCTGCAGGACGGCCGGCTCGGCCTGGTCCTGGTCCTGCACCACGTCGTCGCGGACGGGGTCGGGGCCATGACCTTCCTGGCCCAGCTCACGGCCGGCACGACGGCCCTGCCACCGACGCCCGCCGCGTCCGGACCTGGGCACAGACGTCGAGACCCGGCGCAGGACGGCGCCCACCGTCGGACCGCGCTGAGACGCCTGGTCGTGGGGGCGAGCCGTGTCGGCCGCGGCGGGGTCGACCTCGTGCTGACCATGGGCCGCCCGGCGCCCCGGTGCTCGCTCAACGTCCCCACGGGTCCGCGACGGCGGATCGCCACCGTGGACGTCGACCTGGCGGAGGTGAAGGCAGGCGGACGGCGCCACGGCGCCACGGTCAACGACGTCCTGCTCGTGGCCGTGGTGGCAGGGCTGGCGGCGGTGCTCCAGCAGCGCGGCGAACGCGTGGCGGAGCTGGTCGTCTCCGTGCCCGTCTCAGCGCGGACGGCCACGACCAGCGGCTCCCCGGGCAACCGGGTCGGCGTGATGCCGGTCCGCCTCCCGGTGCACGGGCCGGTGCAGCAGCGGCTGGCATCGGTGTCCCTCGCCACCCGGCGCACCAAGCAGCACGGCCGTTCCTCCGCGTCCGTCGCCCCGTTCTTCCGGCTGCTGGCCGCGGTCGGACTGGTGCAGTGGCTCACCAACCGGCAACGCCTGGTCAACTCCTTCCTCAGCAACGTCCGTGGCCCGACGGACCCACTGACCGTGGCCGGGCTGCCCGTGCTCCGCCTGGTCCCCCTCACCAGCCCCGGCGGCAACATCGGCGCGTCCTTCACCGCCGTGTCCTACGCCGGCACCCTCACGGTGACCGTGACCACCGACCCGGACGTGGTCACCGACGTCGCCGCCCTCGCCGCCGCGGTCCGGGCCGAGCTGGAGACGATCGCCGACGCCTGACGCCTCCGCGCCCACGGGTGCGTCGCTCCTGGCTCAGCCGCCAGCGTCCCCGTTCGAGTCTCCGGCCGCCCCGTCGGGCAGAGCGTCGGAATGGGTCAGGACCGAATCGACGGGACGTCGCGGCGTGGGCCGGGCGGCGGTGTCCGGGTAGCCGAGCCGGAGGAGCAGCTGCGGCCGCGCGCCGGCGGCGTCGAACAGCTCGGCCAGCGGACCGCGGAGCGCGGTCGTCTCGATCGGCTGGTTCAGGAAGGACGCGGCCAGGCCGGCGGAGGTCGCCGTGAGCAGGAGCGAGGCGACCGCCTGACCGGCGGCGAGCCAGTCCGACGGGGTGTCGCCGGTGGAGGTGAGCAGCAGGAGCGCCGGTGCGGTAGCGGCGAGCTGCGAGTCCTTGCGCGCCTGACGGTCGCCCATGTCGACGCCGCGCATGATGAGCGGTCCGACGAGGGAGGGCAGACCGGGTACACCGAACGCATACCCGGGCATGCCGTCGCCACGTCGGGTGTAGTTGGAGCGCACCCAGGCGGCCAACTCGTCGCGGAAGCGGGGGTCGGCCATCTGCGCCCGGTCGCCGTCGGCGACGAGGGCTCCGACCCGCTGCTTCGCCGCGTCGTCGAGGGCTACGTGGAGCGTGATGCCGAACCGGTCCGCGTCGGCGGTCATCGCAGCGAGGACGTCCTCGGGGACGGCGCGGCCCTGGAACGGGGCCCGGTCGGTGTGTCGTCGGTCGATGGCGGCGAACATCTGCAGATCGCGCTCGGTGGGGGTGCGCGGGTGGCCCCGCCCGACCTGGGCGAGCAGGTCAGGTTGGTCCGGGTCCGGCGAGCGGACGAGGTCGCCGGCGAAGCCGGTGGCGCGCAGGCCGACGAGGAGGAACGCGAGTGCAGCCCCGCAGCTGATGATCAGGGCTCGGTCGTCGGGGTCGACGACCGGTAGGGCTCGGGTGCGGTCGGCGTACAGCTCGACCTGGTCCACGCCCAGGCGGAAGGACCAGGGCTGGGTGTTGTGCCCGGAAGGGGCACGGACCGCTGACTCGAGCGCGGCTCGCAGCACGTCCCTCTCCTCGGCATGACTGCGCCGGTCGGCCCGCCGACGGTTCGGGTAGGCACAGGCGGCGCCGGCGGCCAGCCCGGCCAGGTGCCCGAACGTGCTGATCCAGTGCAGCGTGTCATCGAGCAGCGGCCCCACGATGTTGACGAGCAGGACCACCCCGATCAGGGGTCCGACCCGAAACCGTCGAGCCTGCGCCGGGAGGACCGCCAGCGCGCCCACGACGCCCATGGCGGCCGCAGATGCGCCCAGTGCCGTGCCGTCGAAGCCGCTCGGCCCGGTCGCCGCGACCATCACCAGACTCCCGGCCAGGCCCGACACGACGTAGATCGCGACCAGCGAGCCTGGCGTGAGCGCTCGTTCCACCTCACGACCGAAGAGCAGCAGCATCCCGACCACCAGCACCATGTGCAGCAGGTTCTCGCTGGTGAACATGACCGTGACGGGCGCCCAGGGCCGCTCCGAGAGGCCCGCCCAGCCGTCGCTGAGGCCGAGCACCTCGCGCAGCCCGGGGGCGGTGGTGAGCAGGGCGAACGCCAGGACGTTGAGTCCGGCGAGGCCCACCGTCGCGGGAGAGTCCCGGACGGAGAAGGTGCCACGCGGCTCACCGGTCATAGGTGCTCACCCACTCGGGGGTGGGCCGGCAGCGGGTCGCCTGACGGTCCATCACGCCGTCTCCTCCCGTCGCGGTCCGACCAGGTAAGCAGACGCGACCCCACCCGGGACAGGACGATGGTCCCGAGCCGCCGGTCGGGGCAGGCCGACGCTCCATACACTCGCCCCCGAGGCGCGCCACGAGGGTGCGGCACTGGAGCAGGAGAGCGATGGCCGCCCGGAGCATCGGGAAGGGCAACGGCGAGGCCCCCGGCTGGGCCCGCTTCCTGCCGGGCCTGGCGGTGCTCCGCCGCTACGAGCGGACCTGGCTGCGCGGGGACGTCCTGGCGGGGGTGACCGTCGCCGCCTACCTCGTCCCGCAGGTGCTCGCGTACGCGGAGGTCGCCGGCCTCCCGCCTGTCACCGGGCTCTGGGCGGTCCTTCCCGGGCTGCTCGTGTACGCGGTGCTCGGCACCTCACGTCAGCTCTCCATCGGCCCGGAGTCGACGACCGCACTGATGACCGCGGCCGGGATCGCGGCGATCATCGCCGCCGGAGCGGGGTCGGTCGGACCCTCCGACGTCGCAGCGCTCCTGGCCGTCGCCGTCGGCCTGCTGTGCGTCCTGGGCTTCCTCCTGCGGCTCGGCTTCCTCGCCGAGCTGCTGTCCAAGCCCGTCCTCGTCGGGTACATGGCCGGCATCGCGGTGCTCATGGTCGTCAGCCAGCTCGACAAGATCGTGGGCATCGAGGTCGAGGCCAGCACCCTCGGCGAGCTGTGGTTCGCGGCGACCCACCTGGCGGACGTGCACGTCCCCACCCTGACGCTGGCCCTGACGACGGTGGTCGTCATGGTGGCCTTCCACCGCTACGCCCGCCACTGGCCCGGCCCGCTCATCGCGATGCTCGCGGCGGCCGCGGTGGTGCAGCTCTTCGACCTCACCACCCACGGGATCGTCCTCGTCGGCGAGGTGCCCCGGGGGCTACCGGAGCTCCGCATCCCCCAGGTCGCGTCGGTCGACCTGTGGCAGCTCGCGCCCGCGGCCTTGGGGGTGGCGGTCGTCGCGTACTCCGACAACGTCCTCACCGGGCGGGCGTTCGCCCTGAGGAGGCGGGAGCAGATCGACAGCAACCAGGAGCTCCTCGCCCTCGGGGGTGCGAACGTCGTCGCCGGGCTGTTCCAGGGCTTCCCGGTCAGCTCGAGCGGGAGCCGCACCGCGATCGCCGACAGCATGGGTGCTCGCACGCAGCTGCACTCGCTGGTGTCGATGGGGCTCGTGGTCGCGACCCTGCTCTGGCTGGGGCCGGTGCTGGCCGCATTCCCCGAGGCGGCGCTCGGCGGTGTCGTCGTGTACGCCGCGATCCGCCTGATCGACATCGCCGAGTTCCGCCGGTTCGCGGTCTTCCGCGGCAGCGAGCTCGTCCTGGCCGTCGCGACCACGGTCGCGGTCCTGACCCTCGGCGTGCTCGGCGGGATCGGTGCGGCGATCACGCTGTCACTGCTCGACCTGCTGCGCCGCATCGTCAACCCCCACGACGGCGTCCTCGGCTACGTCCCCGGCGTCGCCGGCATGCACGACATCGACGACTACCCGCGAGCGGTGCAGGTGCCCGGGCTCGTCGTCTACCGGTACGACTCACCGCTGTTCTTCGCCAACTCCGCCAACTTCCTGGTGCGCGCGCTGGACAGCGTGAACGAGGCGCAGGGCAAGGGCCCGGTCCACTGGCTGCTGCTCAACGTCGAGGCGAACACCGAGGTGGACCTGACGGCGGTCGACGCCCTGGACTCGCTCAGGCTCACCCTCGGCGACATGGGGGTCGACCTGGCGCTCGCCCGCGTCAAGGAGGACCTGCGCACCCCCCTCGCGGCCAGCGGATTCCTGGACAGGATCGGGGCCGACCGGGTCTTCCCCACCCTGCCGACCGCGGTCGCCGGGTACGCGGTCTGGTACGAGTCCACGCACGGCCACCCGCCTCCCGGGTTCGACATCCCGCCGCCCCCGTAGCCACCACCCTGCGGGTGCCTCAGCCCGACGTGGTCGGTGTCGCCGCCCCGCAGGCGAGGATCCGCAGGCTCACGGCTGGAGCGGCTCTCGGTGCCGTCATGGCTGCGCGGGGGGGCGGCCTGCACTGATGCCCACGTGGATGTGGTCCCGGTGGACCCGGTCGGTGAAGAACCCTGGCCGTTCGTCGTTGAGGTCGAACGGGCCGCCGACCTCCGTGGCGCCCAGCGCAGCAGCCCGGAGCATGACCTGCTCCAGCAACGGCTGAGGCATCTCGGGGTCCACGACCAGCCCGCCGTCGATCCCCCAGATGTCGAAGGCCCGTCCCACCGAGTGGTTGGACGCGCGCTCGGTGTCGAAGACGTTGGTCGGGTGCCCGCGGTACAGGACGTGGACGTCGAGGACGTGGTCCGCGCCCAACCCGTTCAGCAGCGTCAGGAGCGCGTCGTCCATGCGGCCCTCCTCGATATCGCGCACGGCAGGCTCGGGCAGCCTCAGGTTCGGGTTGTCCAGGACCTGCAGCGCGGCGGGCGAGACCTCCCCGGCCGCGGGCCCGGTGGGGTCGGGTGAGACCGCCTGCACCTGCCACGGGTCCTCGACCGACGTCCGCCCGAGCCGGATGTCAAGCACGGTCTGGCGCTCGACGCGGTCCCCGCCGGGCAGCAGGAGGTGCTGCGTCAGCAGGGTCATGACGCTGGCGGCTGTCGTGGTGAGCCCCCCGTACTGGGGGTAGTCGACGGTGACGGACGCAGCCACGGCCTGCTCGTGAAGCAGCTCCTGGGCCTGCCCGGCCAGCGCGGGATCCAACGCCGCGCGGGCCAACCGACCCCCCGCGGCGGCTTGGTCCCCCTGACCGTCGCTCCACGTGCCGACGAGCTCCACGAACCGGGTCGCCGTCAGCTTCACCTCGGGTTCGACCTCACCGGGACCGGCTTCCCAGGCCGGCGAGGCCGCCAGCGTGGGCGTGGGCGTGGGGGTCGGGATGGGCGTAGGCGTGGGTCCCGCAGAGGTGCTTGCGGGTGGTGGCGTGCCCGGGACGGGCGAGCCCGCGTCGAGCGATCCCTGGGACCCGCCGCACCCCGCCAGCACGGCTACGGCCATCACGCCGCCCAGCAGGGCGGTCGCCCGGCGTCGGGACCCTCGCCGGATCGACTCACGGGTGCTGCTGGTCATGCAGGGAGGGCCCTTCCTGGAAGATCTGCTCCGCGTTGGACGCGGGTACCGGGTCGCCCCGGTCCGGACCGTCGATCGGCAGGTGGTACGTGGCCATGAGCGCGCCGTCCCGGGTCGGGTGGACGTCGCCGCGTTGCCAGCCGAGCGCCTCGTAGAACGGCCCGGCGCCGTCGGTCCCGGCGAGGGTGGCGAGCTGGGCCTGAGGGGTGCGGGCCGCGTGAGCACGGGCCACGAAGGCAGCCACGAGGGCCGCACCGACCCCGGCACCGCGACCGTCCGGGGTGACGGCGACAGCCGTGATGACGGCGATGGGGTCGGGACGACCGCCGGTGCGGCGGGTGCCGGAGTCTCCGTGGAGGTGCTCCTGCGAGGCCGGGACGGCCGGTCGGCCGGTGAGGCGGCGGAGGTAGGAGGGTGCGCGGGTCTGCAGGAAGTGGAGCGCGAGGCGGGGCCGGATGAGCAGCGACAAGGCACCCACGATCCCGAGGCGCCAGCGGTGCCGGTGCACGACGTGCTGGACGTGTGCGACCTGGTCGACGGCCCCCACCAGGAACCCGACCCGGCGCTCTCCGGTGGTGCCGGCCTGGACGGCGACGAGCGCGACCCCGTGGGGTGCGTCCAGGAACGTGGCGTGCCAGCGGCGCATGAACGGTTCGCCCAGCAGCGGGAACAGGCCGTGCGGGAGGTGATGGCGGTGGGATCGGGCGGTGAACTCGACGTCGGCGGGTGTCGCGGGACGCACGACGACCTCCGACCGCTCTGGTGGTGACGGCATGACGGGACCTCTCGGTGACTCTCAAGGAGGACGGGCGGGGACGCGGCACGAGGCCGCACACGCGCGCTGCAGCAGCCGCCCGGTGCAACCGGGTCGGGGCAGCGCGAGACACCCCGTCAGTCGGGGCGGCCGCCGCCGTCGCTGAGCGGGGTGGGCATCGAGGCCGCGGTCATCGGGCGCAAGGGGCCCGCCCGGTCCGGGGCCGCCACCAGGACCTGCAGCACCACACCTGCGTCGACGTCGACGAGGTGGTGGTGGTGGGCGTCGTCGTCGTGGTGGGCGTCGTCGTGCGGCCCACCACCGTCGAGCGCGGGGGCACCCGCCTCGCTGTCGACCGGTTCCCCGTGGTGGTGGTGGTCGTCGTGACCATGAGGGGGCTCGCCTGCATCGGAGTCCTCGACGACCGACGACGTCGCCGCGTGGACGTGATCGGTGCCGGTGGCGTGCCCGTCCGTCCCGGTGTGCACCAGCCCCATCGAGACGACGAACAGCAGGGACAGCACCACGAGGGCGGCAGCAGCTCGAGCGGCACGCCTCGCGTACCCCACCACCCCTGCTGCTCCCACCTGACCCACCTGCCCAGGATGACCCACGACGAGCCGTGCTCCCGACCACGACACGTCGAGACAGCCGCGGTCACGGCTGCGCGGGCGCTCGCCCCTCGCACGGACCGACGTGGCCGACTTGCCAGGCGCGGCCTCCACCCCTGCATACTTGCGTATGCACGCAGACAGCAGCACTCTCCCCCGCCCGACCCCTGACCTCGTCAGCGAGACGGTGCTGACGTTCCAGATGCTGGCCGACGAGACGCGCGTGCAGCTGCTGTGGGCGCTGCTCGACGCGGAGCTGTCCGTGGGAGAGCTCGCCGCCACGGTCGGCAAGCCGGCACCGGCGGTCTCCCAGCACCTGGCCCGGTTGCGCCTGGCCCGGATCGTCAGCACCAGGCGCGAGGGTACGTTCGTGTACTACCGGATCGAGAACGACCACATCGCCCAGCTCCTCGTGGATGCCTTCCGGCACGCGGAGCACGGCGGTCCCGGGCTGCCCGCGCACCACGCCGACCGGCGGACGAGCGACCGGACGACGGGCGCCGACCTGGAGGGCTCGACGCGATGACGACCGAGCAACCCCCCGCCCCGGACGCCGGGAGGCACGACCACGGTGCGCACGCCCACGGTGACCACGACCACGGTGAGCACGCCCACGAGCACGAGGTGCACCAGCAGGGGAGCTCGTGGCTGGCTCGGGTGAAGCACGCCGTCGTCCCGCACGCCCATGACGCCAACGACGCCATCCAGACCGCGGAGGAGTCCGCCAGGGACGGCATCCGAACCGCCTGGATCGGCCTGGCCGGGATGATGGCCACGGCCGCGGTGCAGGTGTTCATCGTCGCGATCTCGGGGTCCATCGCCCTGCTCGCCGACACCATCCACAGCCTGGGCCACGCCGCCACCACGATCCCGCTCATCATCGCGTTCCGACTCGGCCGTCGGGCCCCGACCGCGAAGTACCCCTACGGTTACCGCCGCGCCGAGGACCTGGTCGGGCTGTTCATCTCCCTCGTCATCATCGCGACCATCGTCCTCATCGTCTGGGAGTCGATCGACGCCCTGATCAACCCCCGCGAGCTGACGAACCTCGGCTGGGTGTTCGCCGCCGGCGTCGTGGGGTTCCTGGGCAACGAGGTCGTGGCGATGTACCGGATCCGCACCGGGCGGCGGATCGGGTCCGCCGCCCTGATCGCCGAGGGCCAGCACGCCCGCGCCGACGGGTTCACGTCCATCGCGGTCGTGCTCGGCGTCGTCGGCGTGTGGCTCGGCTTCGCGCGCGCCGACGCCGTCGCCGGCCTGCTCATCGCCGTCGCCATCGCCGGCATCCTCGTCAACTCCCTCGTCATCATCGTCCGGCGGCTGATGGACGGCATCGAACCGGCCGTGTTGGACCGGATGCGCTCCGCCGCCGAGGCCGTCCCGGGCGTCGACCTGGTCAGCGAGGTCAGGGCACGCTGGTCCGGGCACCGCATGGAGGGCGACGCCGAGATCGGGGTCAGCGCCGACCTCACCCTGCCGCAGGCCCATGAGCTGGCCGAGCTGGTCCAGCACGAGCTCCTGCACGCCGTCCCCAACCTCGACCGGGTCACCGTCCACGTCCACCCCACGGTCGGCACCGAGGTGCCCCCGGGCCTGCACGACCTGTCCGGGCACCACGCCTCGGTCGAGGCACGGAACACCTACCGGGCCCGTCTGTCCTCCCCCACGTCGGCCCCGGACGCCCCCTGACGGGTCCTCGCGGAGGTCGTCCGGTCGCCTGCGTCGACCCTGATCCGGCGTGGGCCTGGTGGGTGGCCCGGCCGCCCGGGTCAGGCCCCCAAGGACCGGCCCACGGCGAGGTTCATGGGACTGACGGCCTTGTCGGGCGAGGTCTCCGGGTTGTGGTTCACGGCGAGCACCGATCGTCGCGTCCGGTGGACCCGGTCGGCAGCCGCGGTGACGGACGTGTCGTGGAACGGGACGACGAGGAGGTCCCCCGGGTCGGTGGCCGATGCCGCCCACGCCTCGAGGTCCTGCTCGCCGTCGCGGTGCTCGACCGTCGACGGGAGGGTGAGGCCGGCGGCAGTGAGCGCGGACGGCTGGACCGGGCCGATCACCAGGTCCGAGCCCCTGGTGCACAGGGTGGCCGCCAGCTCGAGCCCCAGCGCGATGCTGGACAGCTGACCAGGCGCGAGGTCCCGAGCGCCCGAGTACAGGACCACGCGCCGCCGGTCGGTGCCGGGGAGCAGAGCGGCGACGGCGACGGGGACGGAGGTGGCCGCGACGATCTCGCCGTAGTTCGCACCCACCATCCGCGCCCGGAGGTCCGTGGGGCCGGGCCAGCCGAGCAGGAGCAGCGACGCCTCGGTCTCCAGGGCAGCCTGGTTCAGCCCGGTGGCGACCGATCGGTTGAGGCGCAGCACCGTCTCGGCGTCGCCGCCGAGCTCCCGCAGGACCCGGTCCACCTCGACCTGCTTCGCTCGTCCGGCCGGGATGTCACCGGGGCCCGACGACGTCACCGGGACCAGCGGCCGGACGATGCCGCCGGCCGGGGCAGCGATGTCGAGGCCGAGCCGCAGCAGGTCCGCACAGCCGTCGACGTCGCCGAGGACCGGAACCAGGACCGTCTCACCGGCCCGCCTCCGGTCGACGACGGGTGGCGGGATCTCGCGGGCGAACGTGTTGGTGCCGATCGAGGTCAGGACCAGGCTCACGGCGACGACGACCATGACCGCGTTGACGATGTCGCTGCCGTACAGCCCGATCTCGAAGCCGATGACCGTCGCGGCCAACGTCGCGGCCGCCTGTGCCACCGACACCGAGAACAGCACCCCGACCTCTGGGGTGTCGAGCCGGAAGATGCGGCCCGTGAGCCAGGCCGCGAGGGCCTTCCCGATGATCAGCGCGGCCGCGAAGCCGAGGGCGAGTCGGATCGTCGACCACACGAACATGACCTCGGGATCGAACAGCAGCCCGACCGAGATGAGGAACGTGGGGATGAAGATGGCGTTGCCGACGAAGTCGGTCACCCCCATCAGCGGGCTCGCGTTGGGCACGAGCCGGTTCAGGCCTACGCCCATGAAGAAGGCGCCGAGCAGGGGCTCGACCCCGACCAGCTCGGCGACCGCCGCCGATGACGTCAGGCCGATGAACACGAGCATGAACCGCAGCGTCCGCTCCTGACCCAGCCCGGTGAAGAACCACCGGGCGATGGCCGGGAACACCACGAAGCAGTAGAGCCCCAGCAGGACGAACCCGAGGCCGATCTGGAGCAGGAGGCGAGCACCGCCCGCGTCGCCGGTCTCGGCGCCGACGACGAGGGCGAGGATGACGAGCGACACGGCGTCGGTGATCGCGCTCGCCCCGACGACCGCGGCGACGGGCCGGGTCTTCGTCAGGCCGTACTTCGCGACGGTCGGGTACGCGATGAGGGTGAACGACGCCCAGAACGAGCCGATGAGCAGCGCGGGGAGCAGCCCGATCCCGAGCAGCAGCGCCGCGCCGGTCCCGAGCACCATCGGGATCACGGACGTGAGGAGGCCGAAGACGCCCGAGATGGCGCGGTAGCGGACGAAGGTCTCGAGGTCGAGCTGGAGGCCGGCGAGGAAGATCAGGTACAGCACGCCGATGCTCCCCACCGCCTGGAGACCGGCGACCCGGGGCAGGAGGTCCAGCACGTTGGGCCCGATGACGGCGCCCAGCAGGAGCAACCCCAGCAGACCCGGCAGCCGGAGCCGCTCGGCGATGATCGGCCCGAAGACGACGACGAGCCCGACGACGGTGAAGCTGAACGCCGGGGTGGACTGGACCTCCGCCCAGTTCATCGACGGGACCCCGGGCTCGAGCGACGACGTCCGCCCGGTGCGCCGTGGCCCGGCCTGCCAGGTGCCACACCACCGCACCCGCAGCGCCACGACGAACCCACGACGGCGCAGGAGCCACCGCTGCCTCCCGTCACCGTCACCTGGCTGCTCCCCCGTCCGGGGCGGACCCCTGGCCCCCTCCGACCGCCCTGGCCGGCTCGCGGTGAACGATGTCGAGGCTCAGCAGGAACACCCACGCCGGGAAGAGCAGCTCCACCCACGGCGTCGTGCCCACGCTCACCAGCAGCACGACCGCGACCACCACCCCGAGCCGGCCGACCCACCGGGAGGCGACCCGTGTCCGCAGCGCGATGACGGACGTGCTCATGGTGAACACCGCAGCCATCCGCATCGCGTAGTCCTGCAGCAGCAGGCCGACGACCCGTCGACCGAGCGCGAGGACGGTGGGGCCGGGCTCGACGCCGGATCGCAGCGACTCGTCGGTCACCAGGGCACCGGCGATCGCGGCGGCCGTGAACAGCATCGCGACGAACAGCAGGCCGCTGCCGAGGAACACCGAGGCGAAGAACCGGTCCTCCCGCTGCCCGACCCGGTCCCGGACCACGCCGATGAACCACAGGAAGGCGATGCCGGCGAACGGCACAAGCGCCAGCGCCACCCGGATCACGTTCCGACGGGGGGACTCGGTCAGCCACGCGCCGACCGTGGCGGGGTCCTCGGGTGAGGCCAGCGCGATGAGGACCAAGGCGGTGGCGAGGAGCACCGAGAAGGCGATGCCCGCCACCGCGGCGGCGCGGGGCGTCCGGAGCCGCGCCCCGGTCAACGGTTCTCGTGCGGGGGCCGACATCCGGGGTCCTCCTCCGACGCTCCTGCCGCCTCACAGCGTCACGCCTGCGACCTGCGCGTTCACGCCGGGGGCACCGGTCGTCACCGTGGCTGACGCCGGGGGCACACCGGTCGCGGTGGTCATGGCGCTCTCCTGTCCTCCGGGCGGCCCCCACAGGTCGACCCGGCCCATGGGTCCACCGCCATCCGGAGTAAAGGACGACTCCCCACGACGAGCATCACCCGGCATGAATGAACGGGCCCGGTGAAGGGGACGCCGACGGTGTCCTCGGCCACCGCGACCGCCCGGCACGACCCAGGCTCCCCCGTTCATCCCCTTCGGATGACGCTGCACCCGGCGACATCACCGCGTACGGCCTTCCCGCCGAGGCGGTCAGCGCGTCCGTCTCGTGGCTCGACCGGAAGACCGTCGAGCACCGGCCTCGCGCGAGGTCCGGTCCACCACCACGCGCCAGGGGCCCGGCTTCGCCTGATCCCCCACGTGGCTCTCGCCATCGCGACCCTCGCCGACATCCTGGTCTGCACCGACGTCGTCCGACGGCGCGCTCTGGCTCGTCCCGGCGTGGCAGCGGCTCAGACCTACCCTGTCGTGATGGCTACCGGAGTGCGTCGCACGCGGGCAGCTCGCCGACGACGGCGTCGCCTGGGCCGGGTCGAGAACGACCTGACCGACCAGGAGTGGCGCCTGCTCAGCGCCGCGTGGGGCGGCTGCGCCTACTGCGGTGCCGATGACCGCGCCCTCCAGCGCGACTGCGTGCTGGCGATCTCCCGCGGGGGCCGGTACACGCTGGACAACGTGGTGCCGGCGTGCGGGCCGTGCAACGCCAGCAAGTGCAGCACGGAGGTGACCTCGTGGCTTCGCCGCAAGGGTCTCGACGAGGGCGCCTTCCTGCTCCGCCACGCCGACGTCCGCGCCCGCCTGGCCCGCGGCCCGCTCGGCCTCGACCTTCTCGTGGCGTCGGCGACCGAGGCGACCGAGGCGACCGAGGCGACCGAGGGGACGGACGCGCCGGCTCGCACGCCGTGAGCCGAGGCGCACCACGGCTGACGTCCCTCCGGTGGTGCGGAGGTCATGGGACCAAGGGCCCGGTCGCCGCCGCCGAGACGTCGATACGTTCGGCTGCATGGAGCAGACGGCAGTGCACCCGAGGATCGTGGTCGGGGTGGATGGTTCCCCGCTCAGCGTCCGGGCCCTGCGCTGGGCCGTGGACCAGGCGCGGCTCACCGATGCCACCGTGGACGTCGTCACGGGTTACGACATCCCGCTCTCGATCATGGTCGTGCCGACGTACACCGAGGCCGACTACGCGCGCGACGCCCGGCACGTGCTCGAGCGTTCCGTCGCCGACGCCCTCGGGCCCGAGCCGGACGCGCGGGTGCACCTCCGACTGGTGAACCAGCGGCCGGCGCGTGCCCTGACCGCCGCGGCGCGGGGCGCGGCTCTGCTCGTCGTCGGCAGCCACGGACATCACGGCAGCCACGACCTGGCCGGGCTCCACCTCGGGTCGGTCGCCGGGTTCTGCGTGCACCACGCCCCCTGCCCCGTGCTCGTCTACCGGGACGGCGGGCCGCACGACGAGCACCGGCCGCACGCGGTCGACCAACCCTGAGGTCGCCTGACTTGTATACCCCACGGGGTATCTGACACAGTGACGGCCACAGCGACCGCCCGCCAGGAGTCGACCGTCCGACCCATCGAAGGAGACCCCCATGTGCCGAGCCGCCACCTGCCGGACCTGCGGCAAGACCACCTGGGCGGGCTGCGGCCAGCACGTGGACCAGGTGCTGGCCGGGGTGCCGCGGGACAAGCGGTGCGCCGGCCACGAGAAGAGCCCGAGCCCGGGCTTCTTCGCCCGGCTCCTGGGGCGTTGAGCCGACGCACCACGTCGACACCGGCACCCGCCGGCCCAGGGACCCGACGACGGAGGGACGGACCATGAAGACGGTGATCGTCGGAGGGGTCGCGGCGGGTGCGTCCACCGCGGCACGCCTGAGGCGCCTCGTGGAGACGGCCGAGATCGTCGTCCTGGAACGGGACCCCTACGTCTCGTTCGCGAACTGCGGCCTGCCCTACCACATCAGCGGCGACATCCCCCTGCGCGAGAGCCTGCTGCTGCAGACGCCGCGCAGCCTGGCCGACAGCCTCGCCCTGGACGTGCGGACCGGGCAGGAGGTGCTCCGCATCGACCGGCACGCCAAGGTGGTCGAGGTCCGCGACGAGCAGCAGGGACGGACCTACCTGGAGTCCTACGACACGCTGGTGCTGTGCCCCGGCGCCGAGCCGGTCCGCCCGCCCATCCCGGGGGCGGACGACCCGCGGGTGGGCGTGCTGCGCAACATCCCGGACATGGACCGCATCATCGCCGACCTGGACGCCGGCGCCTCCAGCGCCGTCGTGGTCGGCGGCAGCTACATCGGGCTCGAGCTCACCGAGGCGTTCCGGGCCCGGGGTCTGCGGACCACCGTCGTGGAGCGCACGGACCGGTTGATGCCGTGGCTCGACCGCGAGATGACCGGCATCCTCGAGTTGCACGTGCGTGAGCACGACGTCGAGCTGCGGCTCGGCACGTCGGCCCAGGCCGTCCGACGGACGGCGGACGACGGGTTCGCGCTCGACCTGTCCGACGGCACGACGATCGAGGCCGACGTCGTGGTCATGGCCGTGGGGGCGCGCCCCAACGTGGCGCTGGCCCGGGACGCCGGCCTGACGATCGGCCCTCGCGGCGGGATCGTGGTGGACCCGCAGATGCGCACCTCGGACCCGGACGTCCTCGCGGCCGGCGACGCCGTGGAGACCACCCACCTGCTCACCGGGGAGCCCGTGCTCTCGATGCTCGCCGGGCCCGCCAACCGGCAGGGCCGCATCGCCGCGGACACCATCGCCGGCCGCAGCAGCGCGTACCGGGGGACGCAGGCGACCGCCGTGGTCAAGGTCTTCGACATGACGGCCGGCGGCACCGGCATGACCGAGTCGGAGCTGCTGGCGGCGGGGACGGAGTACCGCAAGGTCTACACCCACCAGAACGGCCACGCGGCCTACTACCCCGGCACGGCACCGCTGTACCTCAAGGTGCTGTTCTCACCCGGCGACGGGAGGCTGCTGGGTGGGCAGGTGCTGGGATGGGACGGCGTCGACAAGCGCATCGACGTGCTCGCGGTCGCCCTGCGCGCCGGGATGTCGGTGTACGACCTGGAGCACCTCGAGCTGTCCTACGCCCCGCCCTACGGCTCGGCCAAGGACCCCGTCAACATGGCAGGGTTCCTGGGCTCGAACCTGCTGCGGGGAGACATCGACCTCTGCTACCCCGAGGAGTTCCCCGAGGTGCTGAGCGAGGTCACGCTGCTCGACACCCGGACGCAGGCGGAGTACGACGCGTGGCACATCCCCGGCGCGATGCTCGTGCCGCACACCGAGCTGCGCCGACGACTGGCGGAGATCCCCCGGGACAAGCCGGTGTACGCCTACTGCCGCTCGGGCTTCCGCAGCTACATCGCCTACTGCGTCCTGAGGCAGAACGGCTTCGAGGGTACGAAGTTCCTGTCCGGTGGGGCCATGACCTACCACGGCCACCACCGCACGGACCTCACGGTCGGACAGGGCGGGACCCCGGTGGTGGCCCACGCCGAGGACGACCTCGCCCAGCGACCCGGCTCCCTCGACCACGTGTGAGGACGGCGACCGACCCCGCCGAGCGGCCCGCTCGCGCACCCACCCTCCACGCCTGAAGGATCCTGCCCCCCGTCGTGCCCCACCCGGCGACCCATGCCCTACGCTCCTCCAAAGATCTTTGGAGGATCAGATGACACAGGCAGAACGCAGCGAGCTCTTCGACCGCCTCGCCGTGGTGGGACGGGCCCTCGCGAGCCCCCGGCGGCTGGAGATCCTGGACCTGCTGGCCCAGGGAGAGCGGACGGTGGAGTCGCTGGCCCGGGAGGCCGGGCTCGGGGTGAGCACGACCTCGGCCCACCTGCAGATCCTCAAGACGGCCGCGGTCGTGTCGACCCGCCGTGACGGCACGAAGATCCACTACGGGCTGGCCGGTGACGACGTGGCCGCGTTGTACGCACAGCTCGGCCTGGTGGCCCGCACCCGTTCCGCCGACGTGGGCCGCGCGCTCCAGGCCTACCTGGGCACCGGCTCGGTGGACGACGTCGAGCAGCTGTCGCGTCGGGACCTGGCCGACCTGCTGCGGACCGGCCAGGTGGTGGTGCTGGACGTCCGCCCCGCGCAGGAGTTCGACGCCGGGCACATCCGGGGCGCTCGGTCGATCCCCTTCGGTGACCTGGCCGACGCGCTGGACACGTTGCCCGAGGACGGCGTGGTGGCCTACTGCCGGGGCTCGCACTGCGTCATGGCCAGCGACGCGGTCCGCCTGCTCCACGACAGGGGTCGCCGGGCCAGGCGGCTCGAGGGCGGCATGCTCGAGTGGCGCGTCGACGGCCTGCCGGTCGAGGTCACCGCGTGAGCACCCCGCGGCCCACCCTGATGGATGCGGTCGGCGGACTGCGCGGATGGTCGGCGCGACGGTGGGTCGTGGCTGGGGCGTCCGCGGTGGTGTACGTGCTCGTCATCGCCATCCCGACCGACCTCATCGACACCGGGTGGTTCTGGCGCGAGATCCCGCCCCCGGTGTGGACGTGGCCGGCCCTGCTGCTGAGCTCGGTGCTCGCCGGGCTGCTCACCGCCACGTACGTGGCCGACCCCCGCGCGCAGGCCGGGTCGACGACCGCCGGGACGGCCCCGGCCGGGCCCTCGCGCGGCGGCTGGGTCGGCGGGGCGCTGACGTTCTTCGCGGTGGGCTGCCCGGTGTGCAACAAGCTGGTGCTGCTCGCGCTCGGCACGGCGGGGGCGATGAGCTGGTTCGAACCGGTCCAGCCCGTGCTGCAGGTCGTCGCGATCGCCGTGCTGGCGTGGGCGCTGAACCGACGTCTCGTCGGCGAGCGGTCCTGCGCGCTGGTGCCGGCGTGATCTCGGCGCACCGGCTGGCCGTGCAGGCCTGGCCCGGGATTCCCAGCCCCGACCAGGGCACCTGGTACCTGGGGGTGCTGCCGGTACGGGCCTACGCCCTGCTCATCATCCTGGGGGTCGTCGTCGGGGCCCGGGTCGCGCAGCGGCGCTGGACCGCCCGCGGTGGCCGTGCGGGCGCCGTGGCCGACGTGCTGCTGTGGGCGGTCCCGTCCGGCATCCTCGGCGCGCGGGTCTACCACGTGCTCTCCCGCTGGCAGGACTACTTCGGCGCCGGGGCCGACCCCTGGGCGGCGCTCCGGGTGTGGGAGGGCGGGCTCGCCATCTTCGGCGGTCTGCTCGGCGGGGCGCTCGGGGCCTGGTTCGCCTGCCGACAGCGAGGGATCCCCCTTCCCGCGTTCGCCGACGCCCTGGCCCCCGGCATCGCGGTCGGCCAGGCCATCGGCCGGTGGGGGAACTACGCCAACCAGGAGCTGTTCGGCACCCCGACCACCCTGCCGTGGGGGCTGCGGATCGACCCCGAGAACCGACCGCAGGCCTACCGCGACGCGGAGACCTTCCACCCGACGTTCCTCTACGAGTCGCTGTGGAGCCTGGGCGTGGCCGGGGTGGTGGTCTGGGTCGACCGCCGGTTCCGGCTCGGGCACGGCCGCGCGTTCGCGCTGTACATCGCGCTGTACGGCACCGGGCGCGCGCTGCTGGAGCTGCTGCGCACCGACGAGGCCAACCTCCTGCTCGGGCTGCGGGTCAACCAGCTCACCGCCCTCGCCGTCGTCCTCGCCGCCGTCCTGTACATCGCCGTCAGCGCCCGACTACGCCCCGGCCGCGAGGACACGGTCGAACCCGCCGAGCCCGCCCACCCCGCCGACCCCGCCGACCCCACCGACCCCACCGACCCCACCGACCCCACCGAGCCCGCCGAGCCCGCCGAGCCCGCCGACCCCGCCGACCCCACCGAGCACCGAGGAGCGCACCCATGAGCCGACCCGCGAGCAGCACCCCGACCACACCCGTCACGACCGTCCAGGTCCTCGTGCCCCTGGTGGCCTTCGTCGCCGTCATCGCGCTGGTGGTCGTCGTCCTGCTCACCCGAGGCGAGGGGGACGGAGCGGGCGACGGCGCCGCGGCGACCGGTCAGGCCGTGCCCACGGCCGTCTCCAGCGAGGAGTCGGCCGCGCGGGAGGCGCTCAGCGGCCTGGCGCGGCGCGAGGCGGACGACCCGTACGCCCGCGGCGACGTGGACGCACCCGTGGTGATGATCGCCTGGTCGGACTTCCAGTGCCCGTTCTGCGGGCGTTTCGCCCGCGAGACCGAGCCCGCCCTCGTCGAGGAGTACGTCGAGACCGGGGTCCTGCGGATCGAGTGGCGGGACTTCCCCTACCTGGGGGAGCAGTCGACGACGGCCGCGCTGGCCGGACGCGCCGCGGCCGAGCAGGACATGTTCTGGCCGTTCCACGAGGCGTTGTACGACCTGGAGATCCCGCCCAACAGCGGAGAGCTCGACGCGGAGCGGTTGCAGCAGATCGCGGTCGACACCGGCCTGGACGGCGCGGCGTTCGCCGCGACCATGGCCGACCCCGCCGCCCGGCAGGCCGTCGAGGCCGACTTCACCGAGGCCCAGCAGCTGGGTGTCACCGGCACCCCCACGTTCCTCGTCAACGGCGTCCCGGTCGTCGGGGCCCAGCCGCTGGAGTCGTTCCGGCAGACCATCGAGGCCGCCGCGGAGCAGGCCGGATGAGCGACCTGGGTCTGGTCGCCGCCTTCCTGGGCGGGGTGCTCGCTCTGCTCAGCCCGTGCAGCGCCCTGCTCGTGCCGTCGTTCTTCGCCTACGCGTTCTCCCGGCCGACCCAGCTGCTGGGTCGCACCGCGGTGTTCTACCTCGGGCTGTGCCTGACCCTGGTGCCGCTCGGTGTCGGCTCGAGCCTGGTGTCGTCCCTGTTCTACGGGCAGCGCGAGACCCTGATCCTGGTCGCGGGCTGGTCGATCATCGCCCTCGGGGTGCTCCAGCTGCTCGGGCGCGGGTTCCAGCTGCCGTTCGTCACCCGCCTGCAGGCCCGCCTCAGCGGCCGCGCCGGAGCCCGTGGCGGCTGGCTGCCCGTGCTGGGCCTGGGGGCGGTGTACGGCCTGGCCGGGTTCTGCGCCGGACCCATCCTCGGCTCCGTCCTGACCATCGCCGCGACCAGCGACGACGCCTGGGTCGGCGGCGGCCTGCTCGCGGTCTACGCGCTGGGCATGGCCGCGCCGATGTTCGTCCTCGCCCTGCTGTGGGACCGCTACGAGCTCGGCCGTCGCGGGTGGCTCCGGGGCCGCCAGGTCCGCGTCGGTCGGCTGCAGCTGCACTCGACGTCCATGGTGTCCGGGGCGCTGTTCGTCGTCATCGGTGCGCTGTTCCTCCGCTACGACGGCACCGCCGCCCTGACCGGCGCGCTGGGTCTGGCCGACACGACCGACCTGGAGCACGACGCCCAGGCCTGGGTGCTTGGCCTGGGCCGGTACGCCACCGATCTGCCGGTGCTGCTCGCTGCCGCTGCCGTGATCGGGACGGTCGCCCTCACGCGCCTCGTCCGGTTGCGTCGCCAGGCGGCGGACGGGCCGGTCCGGCGGGCCGGCCGGGACGACCACCCGGTCGAGGTCGAGGCGACCGCCGACGCGGAGCAGCCACCGTCACCCCCCGGCCTCGCCGGACGTGGGCCGCGGGCGGGGCGGACCTAGGTCCCGCTCGTGCCTCCCTGCCCGGGGCGACACTCGGGGCACGACCGCTGCTGACCCGTGGCTCACGCGTGTCCCGGGCCACCCCCACCTGGAGCCCCGACGATGCCGCAGACCCTCGACGACCTGATCACGTCCCTGGACCTGCTGCTGGAGGAGATGGCGGGGGCGGAGAGGAGCCAGGCCGAGGCCATCGCCGCGGTCTGCGACGAGCACCGCGCGGGCGCCGTCAACCTGGTGCGGTACGCGGCCCTGCGCCAGCACGACCGTCGCGCGCTCCAGAACGACCTCATGGACATCGGCGTCACCTCCCTGGCCACGGCGGAGGCCGACGTGCTGGCCAAGGTCGGCGCGGCCCGCGACGTGCTGTGCGCCCTGCGTGGGGACCCGGGACCATGGGACCTCGAGGCCACCAACACGGCCCTGGACCGCGGCGACGACCTCCTGGACACCAACACCGAGGCCGTCTTCGGGCCGACCCGTCCGGGACGCCCGACCCGGATCATGGTGACGTTCCCCAGCGAGGCGGCCGACGACCCCACGCTCGTCGACTCCTTCGTCGCGGCGGGCATGGACGTCGCCCGCATCAACTGCGCGCACGACGGCCCCGACGCGTGGACCCGGATGGCGGAGCACGTGCGTCGGGCCGCCGCGGCCGCGGGCCGAGAGGTCCTCGTCGAGATGGACCTGCCCGGCCCCAAGCTGCGGACCGGCCCCATCTCGGCCGGCCCGCCTCGCGGCCGAGCCCGCGTCACCCGCGACGACGAGGGCAGCACCGTCACCCCGGCGCGCCTGTGGCTGACCCCCCACGGCCGGCCCTCCCCCGCCCCGGTCCAGGACCCGCCGGGCACGAGGGCGGTGCTGCCCGTCGGCGTGGACGGCCCCTGGCTCTCCGCCCGCTCGACCGGTGACGTCATCTCCTTGCGGGACACCCGAGGACGGGACCGCACCTTCACCGTCACGCACGCCGGACCCGAGGGGGTGCTCGCCGAGGGTCCCCGCAGCGCGTACCTCACCGACGGCACGATTCTGCGCTGCGACGGCGACCGGACCACCGCGTCGGGCCTGACCCCTGTGCTGCGACGACTCAGCCTCGCCGCCGGAGACACGCTCGTGCTCACGACCGACCTGACCCCGGTCGACCTGCCCGCGGCGGGCGAGGTGGCCCGGATCGGCTGCACCCTGCCCCAGGCCGTCGCCGCGATGGCACCCGGTGACGCGGTGCTGCTCGACGACGGCGCCGTCGCGGCGACCGTGGAGTCCGTCGCGCCCGCGGAGGCCACCCTGCGCGTGGACCGGACCAAGCCCGGCGGGCAGCGGCTCGGCGCCCAGAAGGGCATCAACCTGCCCGACACCGTGCTCGACCTGCCCGCGCTCACCGCCGAGGACGAGGCCCAGCTGCCGTTCGTCGCCGCGCACGCGGACCTGGTCGCCGTCTCGTTCGTCCGCACCGGCGGGGACGTCCAGCACGTCCTGGACCGGCTCGCCGCGGCGGACGCGCAGCACCTGGGGCTGGTGCTCAAGATCGAGACCCGCCAGGGTTTCGAGAACCTGCCCGAGATCCTGCTGGTGGCCATGCGGCATCCCCGGGTGGCCGTCATGATCGCCCGCGGCGACCTGGCCGTCGAGATCGGCTACGAACGGATGTCGGAGGTCCCCCGGCAGATCCTCGCCCTCTGCGAAGCCGCCCACCTGCCCTGCATCTGGGCCACCCAGGTGCTGGACACCCTGGCCCGGACCGGGCAACCCACCCGGGCGGAGATCACCGACGCCGCCGCCGGTCAGCGCGCCGAGTGCGTGATGCTCAACAAGGGCCCCCACGTCACCCTCGCCATCGCTACCCTCGCCGACATCCTGGCCCGGATGGGCGTGGTCCAGCGCAAGAGCCGCACCCTGATGCGTCACATCCACTCCTGGGACGGCACGTCATGAACCGCGGCGACGACGAGACCACCACCCCGCCGCTCCCCCGGGCAGGAGCCACGGCGGACACGGACCGCAAGCACCACGCCATGGCCGTCCACGAGGTGGTCGTCCTGCTGGACACCCACGTCGAGGTGGGGCTCAGCCCGCAGGAGGCGGAGCGGCGCCTGCAGCTGCACGGTCCCAACCGGCTGCCCGAGCCACGCCGGCAGAGTGCCGTGGTGCGCTTCCTGGCGCAGCTGAACAACCCGCTGATCTACGTGCTGGCGGCCGCCGGCGTCGCCGCGGCCCTGCTGGGCGAGGTCGTCGACGCGACGGTCATCGCGGCCGTCGTCGTCGTCAACACGGTCATCGGCTTCGTGCAGGAGCAGCGGGCCCAGAGCGCCCTGGACGCGCTCACCGCGATGGTCGAGAGGACGACCACCGTCGTGCGGGCCGGCCAGACGCACGAGCTCGCCACCGAGCACGTCGTCCCCGGCGACGTCGTGCTGCTCGCCGAGGGCGCCCGGGTGCCGGCCGACCTGCGCCTGACCGTGACCGAGGAGCTGTCGGTCGACGAGTCCACCCTCACCGGGGAGTCGCTACCGGTGACGAAGGCCTCGGACCAGGTGCCGCACCAGGCGGTGCTCGGCGACCGGACCAGCATGGCCTGGTCGGGCACCTTCGTCACCCGGGGCAGCGGCCGCGGCCTGGTGGTCGCGCACGCCGGTGACACCGAGCTGGGTCGGGTGCACCGGCTGATGACGACCGCCGACCGGCTGGCCACCCCGCTCACCCGCAGCCTCGCCCAGTTCGGGCGGTTCCTGACGGTGGTCATCCTCGGGCTCGCGGCCGTCGCGTTCCTCGTCGGCCTGCTGCGCGGCGAACCCCTCGAGCAGATCGTCACCGCGGCGGTCGCCCTCGCGGTCGCCGCCATCCCCGAAGGTCTCCCCGCCGTCGTCACCATCACGCTGGCGATCGGGGTGACCCGGATGGCCAGGCGCGGGGCCATCATCCGCCGGCTGCCGGCGGTGGAGACCCTCGGCAGCACGACGACGATCTGCACGGACAAGACGGGCACGCTCACCCAGAACCAGCAGACCGTCCAGCGGGTCGTCACGACAGCCGGCCCGCACCGACCGGGGAGCGACGAGCGGTCGGACGCGGCGCGGACCCGGGAACCGGCCCACGACGTGCTGCTGACCGGCGTGCTCTGCAACGACGCCCGCCCCGCACCGGACGCCGGCTTCGTCGGGGACCCCACGGAGACCGCCCTGCTCACGGCGGCGGAGCTGGACGGCCTCGACGTGCGTGGCCTGCTCGGGCGCACACCCCGCACGGCCACCCTGCCGTTCACCTCCGAGCGTCGGTTGATGGCCACCCGCCACCGGGGCGAGGAGGACGGCAGCCCCGACGTCGTCCACGTGAAGGGCGCCGCCGAGGCGGTCGTGGCCCGGTGCGGCACCCAGCGTGGCGCCGGGGGCAGCGAGCCGCTGGACGCCCGGCACTGGCACGACACGGTCGAGGCCCTGGCCGCGGACGGCCTCCGGGTGCTCGCCTGCGCCAGCGGCCGGGCCCCGGTCGGCGGCGCGGGCCTGTCGGCGGGTCAGCTCGACGCCGTCGACCTGGAGCTGGTGGGGCTCGTGGCCATGGCCGACCCGCCGCGGGAGGCGGCCGTCAGCGCGGTGGCCGCCTGCCTCCGCGCCGGTGTTCGGGTGAAGATGATCACCGGCGACCACGCCGCCACCGCCCGCTCCATCGCGAGACAGGTCGGGCTGGGCGGAGGTCACGGGGAGCCGGTCGTCATGACGGGCCAGGAGCTCGCCCAGGTGCCCGACGACGAGCTGGCGGAGCTCGCCGAGCGCACCGACGTCTTCGCGCGGGTGTCGCCGGAGGACAAGCTGCGACTCGTCCGGGCCCTGCAGTCCCGCGGCGAGGTGGTCGCCATGACCGGTGACGGCGTCAACGACGCGCCGGCCCTGGAGCAGGCCGACATCGGCGTCGCCATGGGGCGCGGCGGGACCGAGGTCGCGCAGGAGGCGGCCGACATGGTGCTCACCGACGACGACTTCGCGTCCATCGAGGCCGCGGTCGAGGAGGGCCGCGGCGTCTTCGACAACCTCGTCAAGTTCCTCACGTTCTCCCTGCCCACCAACTTCGGGCAGGGCCTGGTCATCCTCACCGCGATCCTTCTCGGCACGACGCTGCCCATCACGCCGGTCCAGATCCTCTGGGTCAACCTGACCACCGCCGTCCTCCTGGGCCTGCCGCTGGCCATGGAGGCCAAGGAGCCCGGCATCATGACCCGCCCCCCGCGGGCGGCGGGCAGCCGGTTGGTCGGAGGGCGCCAGGTGCGCCGGATGGTCCTCACCTCGGTGCTGCTCCTGCTCGGCGCGTTCGGGACGTTCGAGCTGCTGACCATGGGCGGCAGCGACCCGGCCGAGGCCCGCACCGCGACGGTGAACGTCTTCATCCTGGTGGAGGTGGCCTACCTGCTGACCTGCCGCTCCTTCGACCGTCCGCTGCGGGAGATCGGCTGGCGCAGCAACCCGTGGGTGCTCGGCGGGATCGCCTCGGCCGTCGGGCTCCAGCTGCTCTTCACCTACGCGCCCTTCATGCACCTGCTCTTCGACACCGCGCCGGTCGGCTGGCTGCCCTGGGTGGTGGGTCTCGGCTACGCAGCGCTCTGCTTCGGGCTGATCGACCTGTTGCGCAGGTGGGACCGCCGCACCACCGTTCCTGGACACCTCGGCGCCGGGACCGGCGCGGCGCCCCACCACGGGCGAGGGGCCTGAGGCCGTGACGTCCCCGCAGGATGCGCGGCCGGACCCCACGCGCGCCGGACCACCCGGTGAGGACCCGTGGTTGCTGACCTACACCGGCTGGGACCCCGCGGAGGAACCGCTCCGCGAGGCGCTGTGCACCCTGGGGAACGGCCTGTTCGCGACCCGGGGGGCGGCGCCGGAGGCCCCGCCCGGCGCCCCGCACCACCCGGGTACCTACGTGGCCGGGCTGTACGACCGCGCCACCACCACCCTGGCCGGTCGACAGGTGGAGAACGAGGACCTCGTCAACGCCCCGAGCTGGCTCCCGCTGATGCTCCGCGTGGGGGAGGACGACTGGCTGCACCCCGGCACGGCGGAGCTGCTCGGGTACGAGCAGGTGCTCGACATGCGCACCGGCGTGCTGGAGCGCCGGATGGTGCTCCTGGACCACGCCGGACGTCGGACGTCGGTGACCTCACGGCGCCTGGTGCACATGGGCTCGCCCCACCTGGCCGCCCTGGAGACCACGGTCCGACCGCACAACTGGTCCGGTCGGTTGACGCTGCGTTCCGCCCTGGACGGCTCGGTCCGCAACGACGGCGTCCCTCGGTACCGGGACCTCGAGGACCGTCACCTGGAGACCCTCGACCGGTCCCGGGTGGACGACGAGGTGGTCCTGCTGCGCAGCCGCACCCTGCAGTCCCGCACCGAGGTCGCGCTGGCCGCACGCACCCGCCTGGTGCCCCAGCACGAGGAGCTGCCCGTGGAGCGGGTCCACGTCGAGGCCGACGGCGTCGTGGGCACCGACTGCACGGTGGTGGCCCGAGCCGGCTCCACGGTGAGGGTCGAGAAGGTGGTGGCCCTCGTCACCTCCCGGCACGCCGCCGTCTCCGAGCCCGGCGCGGCTGCGGTCGAGCTCGTCCGGGCCGCCGGGGACCTGCCGGACCTGCTCCGGGAGCACTCCCGGGCCTGGCGGACCCTGTGGGAGCGCTTCGACACGGACGTGAACGGCTCGGTCCGCTCCCGCCGGGCCCTTCGACTGCACCAGTTCCACCTGCTGCAGACCCTGTCCGGCCACACCGCCGACCTGGACGTCGGTGTACCGGCGCGCGGTCTGCACGGCGAGGCCTACCGCGGTCACGTGTTCTGGGACGAGCTCTTCGTCACCCCCCTGCTGACCTACCGCTCACCCGAGCTCACCCGGTCCCTGCTGCGCTACCGGCACCGCCGGCTGCCCGCAGCGCGCAGGGCGGCCCGGGCGGACGGGCACCGCGGTGCCATGTTCCCGTGGCAGTCGGGCAGCGACGGCCGCGAGGAGAGCCAGCTGCTGCACCTCAACCCCCGCTCCGGGCGCTGGCTGCCGGACCAGTCGTGGCGCCAACGGCACGTGGGGCTGGCCATCGCCTACGAGGTCCACCACTACTACGAGGTCACCGGCGACCAGGAGTTCCTCGCCGGAGCCGGGGCCGACCTGCTCGTCGAGGTCGCCCGCTTCTTCGCCGACCTCGCCACGTACGACCCCGCCACCGACCGGTACCGGATCGACGGGGTGATGGGCCCCGACGAGTTCCACGACGCGGACCCGGCGTGGCCCGGGCCCGGCCTGCGCAACAACACCTACACCAACGTCCTCGCCGCCTGGCTGCTCGCCGTGGCGCCCCCGCTGCTGGACCAGCTGCCGCCCACCGACCACCGCGCGGTGCGGGACCGGCTCGAGCTCGCACCGGAGGAGCTGCAGCGCTGGGACACGGTGAGCCGGCGCCTGACCGTGCCGTTCCACGCCGACGGCATGATCAGCCAGTTCGAGGGCTACGAGGACCTCGAGGAGCTGGACTGGGCCGGTTACCGGCGGCGGTACGGCGACATCGCCCGGCTGGACCGGATCCTCGAGGCCGAGGGTGACACCGTGAACCGCTACAAGGCCTCCAAGCAGGCCGACGTGCTCATGCTCGGCTACCTCTTCTCCTACCAGGAGCTCAAGGGTCTGCTCGCCCGGCTCGGGTACGCCTACGACGCGGACCTGCTCCGGCGCACGGTGGACTACTACGTCGGGCGGACCTCGCACGGGTCGACGCTGTCGAACCTGGTCCACTCCTGGGTGCTGGCCCGGGTGGAGCGCGGCACCTCGCTGCGGCTGCTCGAGGAGGCCCTGGACAGCGACATCTCCGACGTCCAGGGCGGCACCACCGCGGAGGGCATCCACCTCGGGGCGATGGCCGGCACCGTGGACATGCTGCTGAGGGGGTACTCCGGCCTCCGGGCGCTCGACGGGGTCCTGAACCTCCGACCGAACCTGCCCCCGGGACTGGACCACCTCACCTTCCGCGTCCGCTACCGGGGACGGTGGGTCACCGTGGCCATCCGTGGCGAGGACCTCGAGGTGGAGTCCGAGCCGAGCGCCGGCCACGTCCTGGTCGACGTCCGGGGTGATCGCCGCCGGTTGCCCGGCGGCGGCCGGCTCGTCTTCGAGGGGGTCGCCCGCGGCCGCCGACCTCCCGCGACGTGACTACCCGGGGGCCACGAGCAGCGCGGCGTCCAGGTCGGCCAGGTCGGCCACCACCAGGTCGGCCCCGGCCTCCTCCAGACCGGTCGGGTCACCGTGCCGGTCGACGCCCACGACCAGCCGGAACCCGGCGCGCCGACCGGCCTGCACCCCCGCCACCGCGTCCTCCACCACGGCGGCCTGCGCCGGCTCCACCCCGAGGCGCCGCGCCGCCAGCAGGAACGTGGCCGGGTCAGGCTTGCCCGGCAACCCGAGCCGCTGCGCCTCCTGGCCGTCGACCAGGACGGCGACGTACTGCCTCAGGCCCGTCCGTTCGAGCACCTCGGCGGCGTGCCGGCTCGCGGACACGACCGCGACCGGTACGCCCGCACCGACGAGCCGCTGCAGCAGGGGTCGGCTGGCGTCGAACACGGGGACGCCGTCACGCAGCTGCGAGACGAAGAACCGGTCCTTGCGCTCGGCCACGCCCTGCATGGTCTCGGTGTCCGGCGGGTCGCCGGGACGACCGGGGGGCAGCACGATGCCGCGCGACCGCAGCACGTTGACCAGACCGTCCAGACGTGGGCGCCCGTCGACGAGGCGCAGGTAGTCCTCAGGCCCGAACGGCTCGACCTCCCGGCCGTCGCCGTGCCGCGCGAAGACGTCCACGAACAGGCGGGTCCAGGCCCGGGCGTGAAGGGCCGCGGTGTCGGTCAGCACGCCGTCGAGGTCGAGCACGACACCGGCGACCGAGCCGGAGGACGGACCCGGGACCGTCACCGGGGCCACCCCGCGAGCTGCGGTCCGACGAGCACCGGTACGTCGCTCAGCCATGCCGCCATGGTCCCCACCCGGGGGACCCCCTCCCCGGGACCTTCGTCGCAGACGGGTGACGGTCGCACCGCAGGGACACCCTCCGCGTGCGCGGCGTCGACCGGCGGAGTCCTGCGGCCGGTCACCCCCGTGATCCGGATCGTGCGGCCCGCCCATCAGGCAGGGCGGACCGCACGACTCCCTTACCTCGTCCTACCCCTTGACAGTCGACGAGTGGTGGCTGCTCTCCCGGATCACCACCGGGACAAAGAATACAGAAGAATGCGGGCGGGTCAATCCGCTCGACGTATTCTTCTGGCTTTTCGACACCATGCCAAGAATGGTGAGAAGGCATGACCGGACGCCGCTTCACCTTTGATCCGGAAAAGCGGTTCCTGGGTCGGACGATGCCCGTGAACAATGCGCGTCCGCGCCGTTCCCGACGGGTCCGGAGACCCGCGAGGACCACGGACGTGACGCCCGCAGCACCGGGCACCGCCCGGATGGGCGGCGTGGTCCCGCGCGGCAGCTCAGGCAGCGAGCGCGAACGACCGCGGCGGGCCCCGGACGGGGTCGGCGGCGGCGAGGGGGGCGCCGAGCGGCATCGGCTCGACGTCCCGGCGCAGCGGGCGCGCGGGACCCACCGGGGCGGGTGTCACGACCAGCAGCAGCAGCGGGCCGGCCCAGGAGCCGAGCGCCACCAGGGCGGCCTCGCCGCGACGCAGCAGGACCACGGTCGCCGCGGTGGCCAGCACGTGCGCGCCGAGCATGGTCGGGTCCCACCAGAGCGTCGCGTGCCCGGCGACCGACGGGTCGGCCACCGCGCCGTGGTTGCCGGGGACCCAGGCGAACGCGTGGTGCAGCGCCAGCTGCCCGCCGGCGACCACGGCGGTCAGCCGCCGGGCGGAGACCCGACGGGACGCCACGGCTGTGGACAGGACCACGACCACGAGCAGCGCCAGCACCAGAGCCCGCACCGAGGGGGTGCCCCCACCGGCGAGCAGGTGCCCGGCCCCGGCCAGACCGACGACCGCCGAGGCCGACACAGCAGCACGCAGCGCTCCTGCGGCGACGCACCGGTCCCGTTGCACGAGATGACGGTATCCGAGGGACGCGGGCACCGGCAGCCGTCCTGGGCGGGTGGCTCGTCGACCCGGTCGAGGGGCTCCTGCGACGCCCGCCGACCGGTGCTGCTGCGCCCGGGCTACGAGCCCGTCGCAGCCGCCACCGCGGCCGCGAGCTGCTCCGGCGTGCGGGCCTCGCTCGCCTCGCCGTCCACCCACACCGTGGGCGTCCCGCCCACCCCGAGCTGCTGGGCCTGCTGGGTGCTGCGGGTGACCCAACCGGTGAAGCGGCCCTGGTCGATGCAGGCGGTGGTCTGCTCCCCGGCCCCGACCGAGGTGGCCAGGCCGGCGAGCGCCCCGTCGTCCGGGCCGGGGCCGCCCTCCGACGGCTGCGCGGCGAACAGGGCGCCGACGTAGGCGCGGAACGTGGCGTCGCCGTCGTGCTCGGCCACGCACATCGCGGCGGCGGCGGATCGGGTCGAGTAGTCGGACCCGGCGCTCAGCCGGTCCAGGATCGCGATCGGTCGGTACTCCACGGTCACCTCGGTGCCGGCCTCGAGCTCGGCCAGGTAGGCGCCGCTGGTCTCCTCCAGCTGCCGGCACGCGGGGCAGAGGAAGTCCTCGTACAGGGTCAGCACCACCGGCCCCGTCCCACCCACGACCACGCCCCCGGTCTCGTCCTGCCCCTCGGCGGGTGTGCCCGGGAACGCCTGCTGCTGGACGACGTCGGGATCGGTGCTGGCCAGGTCGGCCTGCTGCCGGGTGGCCACCACCACGGCGGTCACCGTCACCCCGACGAGGACCGCCACGACGACCGCCGTGACGGCCAGCACCACCCTGCTGCCCCGGCGGGCGTCGCCCAGCGGGGTGCCCCGACCGCTCCTGGGTACGGACCGGGCGCCACCGGTCGGACGGCCGCCTGCCCTGTCGCCGCTGCGGGCGCTGCTGCTCGCGCTGCTCGTCGGGCCGTTCTTCGCGCTGTTCTTCTTCGGGCTCATGGGACTCCAGTCCTGCTCTGCCGGCCGCCGGAGGACACGACCTCTCGTCATGTCGTCCCGGCGACGGGTTCCGTCGACGGGTCGGGTAGGCACGCCGGCTCGGGCCGGCGTGACCGGTCGCGCATCGCGCCGAGCGACGAGCTGGTGCTCAGACGGCGAGCGCGCACCCCGCCGGCGGGCCTCGCGCGGGATCGGCGTCGACCACCCGCCGGCCCGGGGCGAGCAGGAGGGCCCGCACGGGCGGGGGCACGCTCGCGGAGGGGATCACCCCGTGGGGCAGGGTGATCGGCCTCGCGCCCGCCCAGGCCAGCAGGGCGCGCGCCGCTCCCTCGCCCCGCTGGACGGCCAGGACCGTGACGACCGTGGCCACGGCATGAGCGGCGACCATGCTCAGGTCCGGCGACGTGGTCGCCTCGAGCAGGGACGGGTGGTGACCGCCGTCACCCGAGGAGAGCGCATGGTGCAGCACGACCTGGCCGCCACCCACCACGACGGCCAGCCGCCACGGCGAGACCCGACGCGACGCGGTCGCCGTGGACAGCACGGACACCACGAGGAGCGACAGCACGACGGCCCGCCAGGGCGGCGCGGCTCCCCCGGACAGCAGGTGACCGGCGCCGGCCAGGCCGACGACCGCGGCCGCCAGCAGGACAGCCCGCAGCGCCCCCACGCCGGTGCTCACGCCCTGGTGCACCCGACCACGGTAGCCCCGCCGTCGGCGCGCCTCACCGGCACGTCCGCACCCCCAGGACCTCGGGCCGGGCCCGGGTCCGGATGGGCGCGTAGCGTCCGGCCGGTGACCATGGCGCAGCGTCGGACCGAACCGTCGACCCCGGTGCCGGAGCGTCCGTGGTGGCTGGTGCTCGGTGTCGGCGCACTGGTCGGTCTGCTGGGGGGGCTGATCGGGCTGGGCGGGGCGGAGTTCCGACTGCCGCTGCTGATCGGGTTGTTCGGCTTCGCCGCCCTGCAGGCGGTCATCCTCAACAAGGCCATGAGCCTGGTGGTCGTCCTCACCGCGCTCCCCGCCCGCCTGGTCCACGTCCCCCTCAGCGACGTGCTGGCGGGCTGGCCGGTGGTCCTGAACCTGCTCGCCGGCAGCCTGCTCGGCGCCTGGGCCGGGGCGCACTGGGCGACACGGATGCGGGCCGCGACCCTGTACCGCGTCCTGGCGGTGCTGCTGGTCCTGATCGCGGTGGTGCTCGTGGGCTCGCACCTCTCGGTCGTGCCGCCCCTGGCGCTGCCGCTGCCGGTGCAGCTCGTGGCCGGGGTCGTCGCGGGCTTCGGCATCGGCGTGGTCGCGGCCCTGATGGGCGTCGCCGGCGGGGAGCTGCTGATCCCGACGATCACGCTGCTGCACGGGGTGGACGTCACGCTCGCCGGCAGCCTGTCCCTGGTGGTGTCGTTGCCGACCATGCTCGTCGCGTTCGCCCGCTACAGCCGGGACGGCAGCTTCGTCGTGCTGCGCCGCAACGTCCGCTTCGTGGTCCTGATGGCGGCCGGGTCGGTCGCCGGCACGGTGCTGGGCGGGCTGCTGCTGGGTGTCGTCCCGGAGGGCGTGCTGGTGCCGCTGCTGGCCGCGCTGCTGATCTGGTCGGCCGGGAGGGTCTGGCGACACCGCTGACGCACCCCGTCGGGGCAACTTGCTTACTTGACTATGTTGTCAAGTTCTCAGGTAGGGTGCTGGTATGCCGTTCACCGAGGGTCGCCCCCTGGCCGAGGCCAAGGCCGAGCTGTTCAAGGCCCTCGCTCACCCCGCACGCGTGAGGGTGCTGGAGCTCCTGGCCGAGGGGGACCACACGATGGGTGAGCTGGCCGCGTCGTCGGGGTTCGAGCTCTCGCACCTGTCGCAGCACGTGTCCACGCTGCGCCGGGCCGGCATCGTCGACAGCCGGCGCGTCCGCACGACCGTGGTCTGCACCCTCCGCGACCCGCAGACCGCCGAGCTGCTGGCGGTGGCCCGACGCCTGATCCGCGCGAACCTGCACCACGACCAGGCCCTGCAGCGCGCGCTGGACGACGCCGACGACGCCGTCTCCGCGGCGGACACCGGGAGCGCCTCCGCGTGACGGGCCGCCAGGGACCGGCCCTGCGGCGTGCGGGCCGCTCCGGGGTGCAGCTGGTGCGAGGCCTGCTGCCCCGGCGCAGCGACTACCGCGGGCTGCGCCGCTCCTGGCCCCGCGACCTCGCGGCCGGGGTGACGGTCGGCATCGTCGCCCTCCCGCTGGCCCTGGCCTTCGGGGTCGCGACCGGCGTGGGTGCCGCCCCCGGCCTGGTCACCGCCGTCGTCGCCGGCGCCGTCGCCGCCGTGTTCGGCGGCTCGCACCTGCAGGTGTCCGGTCCCACCGGGGCGATGACCGTGGTCCTCGTCCCGCTGGTCGCCACCCGAGGACCCGAGGTCGTCTACCCCGTCGCGATCATGGCCGGGGTGCTCGTGATCGCCGCGGCCCTCCTACGGCTCGGCCGGCTCCTGGACTTCGTGCCCTGGCCGCTGGTCGAGGGGTTCACCGTCGGCATCGCGGTCGTCATCGCCGCGCAGCAGGTGCCCAACGCCCTCGGCGTCCCCGCTCCCGACGTCGACAACGCCGTCGTCGCCGCGGCCCTGGCCGTGCGCTCCTTCGCCGTCGACCCGCAGTGGGCGGTGGTCGCGCTCCTCGTGCTCGCGGTCGTGCTGACCGCCGGCCTGCCCCGGCTGCACCGAGCGCTGCCCTCCAGCCTGATCGCGGTGGTCGTCGTCACCGCGGTGGCCGAGCTGCTGCCGGGGCAGGTCACCCGGATCGACACCCTGCCGTCCTCGCTGCCCGCCCCCGCAGTGCCGGACCTGGCCGGTCTCGGCACGCTGCTGGCCCCCGCCCTGGCCATCGCCTTCCTGGCGGGTCTGGAGAGCCTGCTCTCGGCCCGGGTCGCCGACGGGATGTCCGACGCCCCCCGCCACGAACCCGACCGGGAGCTGTTCGGCCAGGGCCTCGCCAACGTCGCCTCCGGGTTCTTCGGCGGGATGCCCGCCACCGGCGCCATCGCCCGCACCGCCGTCAACGCGCGCGCCGGGGCCAGCACCCGGCTCGCGGCCCTCACCCACGCCGGCGTCCTCACCGTCATCGTCTACACCGCGTCCGGTCTGGTCAGCACCATCCCGCTCGTGGCCCTGGCCGGGGTCCTCATCGTGACCGCCTACCGCATGGTCGAACGGCACCACGTCCGATCGGTGCTGCGCTCCACCCGCGGCGACGCCGCCGTGCTCGTCCTCACCGCCGGCGCCACCATCGCCCTGGACCTCGTCCTCGCCGTGGGGATCGGCCTCGCCGTGGCCGCCGTCCTGGCCCTCGCCCACCTGGCCCGCACCGCCCAGGCCGTGCCCGAAGCCCTGGTCGACGACGGCGTGGGCGACGCCGAGGAGCATGCCCTGCTGTCCCAGCACGTCCTCACCTACCGCCTGGACGGCCCGCTGTTCTTCGGCGCCTCCGCCCGCTTCCTCACCGAGCTCACGTCCGTCACCGACGTCCGGGTGGTCATCCTGCGCCTGGGCTCCATCGGCGTGCTCGACGCGACGGGCGCCCGGGCGCTCGGCGAGATCGTCGACCAGCTCGCCCGGCGCGACATCACGGTCCTCCTGAAGGGCGCCGGCACGGAGCACACCCGGCTGCTCCACGAGGTCGGCACCCTCGCCCCCGCCCTGGCCCGCCACCACGTGTTCACCGACCTGCCGGGCGCCGTCGCCCACGCCCGCAAGCACGTCACCCGGGACCGGTCAGCGCTCGAGCACGCGAGCACCGCCACCACGGGGGACCTGACGTGAGCACCCGCCTGTCCGTGGCCGAGCGGCACCACCTCCGACCGCTCGCCAGGTCGGGCGTCGGGCTCGTCCTCCGCGGCTGAGGTGGGCGGGGCCCGTCGGGTGCGCACCCTGTCCCCGGACCGGTGCGGCACCGAGAACGTGTTCCCCGCGACCCCCGCGGTGGGTGGGTCGCTGGCCGCCGCGCTGCGGCGGGCCGGGTCGCTCCGCGCGTAGACGTCGCTGAGCTCCGGCATGATCGCCCGTCCGGAGGCGAGGTGACCTGGGTGACGTGACGTCGTGGCGGGTGTGCCGCCGCCGAAGCACACCCCCGGGAGCCGACCGTCGCCTAGGGTCGGACCCCGTGGTCGTGGGCACCGGGCCCCGGCCGCTCCCGGTCGACCAGGCCTGCAGGAGGTCGTGCGTGTCCGAGCTCCCGAGCAGCGTGCGGGACGCGGGCGCTGCCACCGACTCCGCGTTCCGGCTCGTGGTCGAGACGATGCCGCAGATCGTCTGGATCGCGCGCCCGGACGGCTGGCACACCTACTTCAACCGCAAGTGGTGCGACTTCACGGGGTTGACGGTCCAGGAGAGCCTCGGGCACGGGTGGAACCCCCCGTTCCACCCCGAGGACCGCGAGCGGGCCGCGGCGCGCTGGCAGCGGGCCACGTCGACGGAGCAGCCGTACGAGATCGAGTACCGGCTCCGTCGGGCCGACGGGACCTACCACTGGATGCTGGGCCGGGCCACGCCGCTGCGTGACGCGGCCGGGGACGTCGTCTCCTGGTTCGGGACCTGCACCGACATCGAGGAGCTCAAGCAGGCCCAGGTGCGGATCCAGGAGCAGGCCCAGCTGCTGGACCTGGCCACGGACGCCATCTTCGTGGAGGACCTCGACGGTCGCGCCGTGTACTGGAACCACGGGGCGGAGCTCGTCTACGGGTGGTCGGCGCAGGAGGCCGTGGGCCGTCGGGTGGACGAGCTCATCACACGGGACCGCGACCAGATCGCCGCCGCCATGGCGGTCGTGCGCGAGCGGGGTGAGTGGAGCGGCGAGCTCCGCTGCACCGGCAGGACCTCCTCGGCGCGGCTCGTGCAGTCGCGGTGGACGCTGCTCCGGAACCCGGACGGCAGCCCCAAGGGCGTGCTGGCGGTCAACACCGACGTCACCGAGCAGCGGGCCACCGAGGCGAGGTTCATCGAGATGCTCGAGGTCGAGGCCACGCACGACCCGCTGACCGGGCTGCCGAACCGGGCCCTGCTCACCGACCGGCTCGAGCAGGCGGTGGCGGCGTCCCGGCGGGACCGGACACCGCTCGCCCTGCTGTTCGTCGACCTCGACCACTTCAAGGACGTCAACGACGGGGCCGGGCACCTGCTGGGCGACCGCGTGCTCGTGGAGGCCGCCACGCGCCTGGCGAGCGTCCTCCGCGACGACGACACCGTCGCGCGCTTCGGCGGCGACGAGTTCGTCGCGCTGCTCCCCGACACCGACGCGGTCACGGCCGACGCCATCGCCGGACGGCTCCTGGCCGCGGTGCGCCAGCCGCTGGAGGTCGACGGGCACCGCCTGCTCATCTCGGCCAGCATCGGTGTGGCGGTCTCCCCGCCCGTCGAGCCGGACGCGCTGCTGCGCTCGGCGGACGCCGCCGTCTACCGCGCGAAGTCCGACGGCCGGGGGCAGGTCGGGGTCTTCGGCCGCTGACGCGAAGGGCAGCGGGCCCGGGCCCGGACGGCCCGGGCCGGCGCCGGGCGGGGACCGCAGTCCCCGCCCGCGCCGACCCGGGCCCGCGAGATCCGGGTGGTGCGACCGCTCAGAGCCGGTCCCACACCCGGTGCTCGCGCAGCAGCTCCACGACCTGCGCCAGCACGGCCGACGCGTCGTCGCCGAGGACCACGCCCGGGTCCTCCGGGCTCAGCCCGGCGGTGGCGAGGGCGTGACCGCCGGAGCCCCAGGCCCCGACCGCCTTGCCGTGCCGGAACATCTCGCCGAGCATCTGCGTCACCCGCGGGTCGACCGAGGGGTCCCCCGGCTGCCCGGCCCGGGCGTCCCGGGGGGCCACCGCGTCCGGCCCGGGGGCGGGTGAGCCCGCCAGCAGGACCGCGTCCAGCTCGACGGAGCGCGCGGTCAGGAACGACCGCTGCACCGTGACCGGACCGCCCTCGCCGTCACCGAGCTCACCCCCGACGGGGGCGACGACCAGCGGCACCATGCCGGCGGCCAGGACTGCGTCACGCACCTCGCGCACCCCGGCCAGGCCCACGGCGGGGTCCACCACGATGCCGATCATGCGGCCCTCGGTCGGCCAGGTGCGGCCGAGCTGGGACAGGGTCGGGCTGAGGACGACGTCGGCGGGCGGCGTCGTGGCCTCGGGGGCGGGCAGACCCAGACCGGCGGCCACCGCGGCGCACAGCCCGGCGTCCACGTCCGCGAGCACCTGCAGCTCACGCTCCTTGATGGTCTGCTCGTAGCACTTGCCCAGCTCGAAGGTGAAGGCCTGCACGATGTGCGCCTGCTCGACCGGCGACATGGACAGCCAGAACATCCGCGCCTGGCTGGTGTGGTCGTCGAAGGACTGCGGTGCCTGCCGGACCTTGTGCGACGCGGCGACCGGTGCGGGCACCTCGACGAAGGCGCCCTCCTCCTCCGTGGCCTCGAACGGGTTCCCGCCGTCGAGCGAGTTGGGCCGGTACGGCGCCACCCCGCCGTGCACGGCCTGCTGGTGGAAACCGTCGCGCAGCATGTCGTTGACCGGCGCGTGGGGCCGGTTGATCGGGATCTGCGAGAAGTTGGGCCCGCCGAGCCTGGTGAGCTGGGTGTCCAGGTAGGAGAACAGCCGGCCCGCCAGCAGCGGGTCGTCGGTGACGTCGATGCCCGGCACGAGGTGCCCGGCGTGGAAGGCGACCTGCTCGGTCTCGGCGAAGAAGTTGGTCGGGTTGGCGTCCAGCGTCATGGTCCCGATGACCTGCACCGGGGCCAGCTCCTCGGGCACCAGCTTGGTCGCGTCCAGCAGGTCGATGCCCTCGAACATCTGGTCCTCGGTGTCCGGGAACGTCTGGATGCCCAGGTCCCACTGCGGGTACGCCCCGGCCTCGATCGCGTCGTACAGGTCGCGCCGGTGGAAGTCCGGGTCGTTGCCCGCCAGCAGCTGGGCCTCCTCCCACACCAGGG
The DNA here is from genome assembly GCF_051216895.1 of Aquipuribacter aurantiacus. Taxonomy (NCBI): domain Bacteria; kingdom Bacillati; phylum Actinomycetota; class Actinomycetes; order Micrococcales; family Intrasporangiaceae; genus Aquipuribacter; species Aquipuribacter aurantiacus. Next base: position 407,668 of record NZ_JBPKAO010000002.1, on the reverse strand, counting down.
AGTGCACCCCCGCGGCCGGCTTCCAGTGGAACTTGACCAGGGTCGTGCTGCCGTCCTCGGCGACCAGGCGCCAGGTGTGCACGCCGAAGCCCTCCATCATCCGGTACGAGCGCGGGATGCCGCGGTCGGACATGTTCCACATCACGTGGTGGGTGGCCTCGGTGTGCAGCGACACGAAGTCCCAGAAGGTGTCGTGGGCGCTCTGCGCCTGCGGGATCTCGCGGTCCGGGTGGGGCTTGGCCGCGTGGATGACGTCCGGGAACTTGATGGCGTCCTGGATGAAGAAGACGGGGATGTTGTTGCCGACCAGGTCGTAGTTGCCCTCCTCGGTGTAGAACTTCACCGCGAAGCCGCGCGTGTCGCGGACCGTGTCGGCCGACCCGCGGGAGCCCAGCACGGTGGAGAAGCGCGTGAACACCGGGGTCTCGACGCCCTTGGCCAGGAACGCGGCCTTCGTCACCGAGGCCGCGGCGCCGTTGGCGCGGAACACGCCGTGGGCCGCGGCGCCGCGGGCGTGGACCACGCGCTCGGGGATGCGCTCGTGGTCGAAGTGCATGATCTTCTCGCGCAGGTGGTGGTCCTGCAGCAGCACGGGCCCACGCGCGCCGGCCTTGAGCGAGTGGTCGGTGTCCGGGAGCCGGACGCCCTGGGCCGTCGTCAGGTAGGGGCAGGCCTGGGCGCGGGCCGTCGGCGGTGCGCCAGTGTCCTTGCCGGTCGGCGAGAACGGGGCGGGCTCCCGCTGGTCGGGCTTGGGGGGCAGCGGGTCGCGCGGGGTGGTCGGCTCCTCCAGCGAGGGGGGCTCGCTGGAGGGGACCCCGGGGACGTGCGGCGGGGTGACGGCGTCGGCGACGGCGTGCGCGGCGGCCGCGACGGCGTCCTTGGTGGCGCGGACGGGGTTCTTCCTGGCTGACATGCCTGGGGCTTACCCCCGGGCGGACGCGACAAACGGCCGGCCCCGCCACCGCTGCGACCCGCCGCGCGTCAGCGGTCCTCGCCCTCCGCGGCCCGACGCTCCCGCGCCGCGCGCTCGGCCCGCATCCGGGTGCGGGGGTCCTGGCTCTCGTCCAGGTGGGCGGGCCCGGCCACCGACAGCAGGGCGTACTGCACGTTCCACCGCACCCGGTACCAGAACCCGACCTTGTCCTTGCGTGCCATGGACCCTCCTCGGTTCACTCGCGCCAGACCACGACAACCGTACGGTCGTCGTCCCCGTTGCCGCGCGGCGCGTCGACCCCGGCCGCGGCCGCACCCCGGTACCCCTGGCGGACGTGCCGGGCGAGCTGCCCGGTCAACCGGTCGACCCCGTAGCTCAGGTCGCGGCCCCGCGCCTCGACGACCCCGTCGGTGTAGACCACGAGGGCGTCGCCGCGCCCCAGCCGGCCGCGCACCTCGGCGTAGGTCCCGTTCACCATCAGACCCAGCGCCGGTTCCGGGCTGGTCGACAGCACCCGCCAGCTGCCGGAACCGGCCTGGTGCTGCACGGGCGGCGGGTGCCCGGCGCTGCGCACGGCGAAGGCACCCGTGCAGGGGTCCAGGACCAGGTGCACCGCCGTCGCGAACCCCTCGGCCCACTCCTGACGCAGCAGGTAGGCGTTGGCGGCCGGCAGGAACTCCTCCACCCGCGACCCGGACATCAGCCCGCTGAGCCCGCCGGACAGCAGCAGGGCCCGGGTCCCGGCGGCCTGGCCCTTGCCGGACACGTCCACGACGGCGACCTCGAGGGCTCCCGGCCAGTCCGTGGTCCGCCCCCCGACCGGCTGGGCCACGTGAGCCTGCTCGCGCACCGACGCCAGGACGAAGTCACCCGAGAAGCCCTCGCCGTTGGCCGAGCGCTGGGCCACCTCCATCCGGACCCCGTCGGGCATCCGGGCGGGCAGCGACTGGGCGCGCAACCGGTCGCGCAGGTCGACGAGCATGTCCTGCCCGGTGTTGCCCTGGACGCCGAGGACCTCGCGGGTGCGGACGAAGAACGCCAGCAGGGCGGCCGTCAGGATCAGCACGATGACGACCCCGGGCGCGATCTCGTCGTCCCGGATGACGGCCGACACGACCACGGAGCCGATCAGCACGAGGTAGTAGGAGAGCAGGTACCGCAGCTGCATGAAGTACGCGGCCAGCAGGATCAGCAGCACGGCCGACGCCGCCGGGACCCAGCGGGCGTGCATGCCGCTCGCCAGGGCGAACACCAGCGCCGCGGCGACGAACACGACGAGGACCGCGGGCTGGTTGCGCGGCCAGCCGCCCATCCAGCCACGCACCGTCGCGTAGCGGGAGCGCACCATGAGGGCTGAGCGTAGGGGGCGTGCACCCGGCGCAGCTACACCGTCGCCACGGTCGGAGCAACGCCGGTCACGATCGTGGGTCACGCCCCGTCGCAGGACCTCCCGGGGGCCGGGCGGTCGCGTCGGGTCAGCCCGGCTGGCAGCCGGGGCACCAGTACAGCCGTCGCCCGACGAGCTCGGCGACCTCGACCGTCGTCCCGCACAGCCGGCACGGCCGGCCGTGCCGGCGGTAGACGTAGTAGGCGTCCTCGCGCCGGGCCGCGCCGGAGCGGCGAGCCCGGTCCTCGCGCTCGGTGGTGACGATGCGCCCGGACCGCACCCCCGCGCGCATCAGCACCGCGAGGTCGTCCCACACGGCCTGCCACTGCTCGTGGGCCACGGCCCTGCCGGGCGTGCGGGGGGACAGCCTGGCCCTGAACAGCGCCTCGGCACGGTAGACGTTGCCGATGCCGGCGACGACCTTCTGGTCCATCAGCAGCGCGGCGATGCTCTGCCTGGACCGGCTGATCCGGGCCCACGCGTCGTCCGGGACCGCGTCGTCGCGCAACGGGTCGGGTCCGAGCCGGGCCAGCAGCCCCGCCCGGCCGGTGTCGTCGAGCAGCTCGCACGCCGTCGGCCCCCGCAGCTCCGCCCACGCCGGTCCGTCCTCACCACGGTCGGGGCCGACCAGCCGCAGCCGCAGCGCCCCACGGGGCTCCGGCGGGCGGCCGTGGCCCAACGCCCATGTGCCGAACAGCCCCAGGTGCACGTGCAGCCACCGGTCCGACCCCGGCGGGGCGTCGAACCGCAGCAGCAGGTGCTTGCCCCAGGCCTCGGTGCCCGCCAGCCCCACGCCGTCCAGCGCCGCGGCGCCGGCGCTGAAGCGGCCCTGGGGGCTGTCGAGCCGGACCGGGTCGCCGGCGAACAACCCGGCCAGCTGTCGGGCGTGCCGGTGGACGGTGTGGCCCTCCGGCATCAGCTGCCGTCGGGCAGCGGCGGCAGCTCGCCGTCGGACTCCCAGCGGGTCAGCTGGTCGATCCGGCGCTGGTGCCGCTCGTCCCCGCTGAACGGCTCGGCCAGGAACGTCCGGACGAAGCCGGTGGACACCTCGACCTCGTGCATCCGACCGCCCACCGAGATGACGTTGGCGTCGTTGTGCTGCCGCCCCAGCCGGGCCGTGTCCTCGCTCCAGGCCAGGACGGCCCGGACCCCGGGCACCTTGTTCGCGGCGATCTGCTCGCCGTTGCCGGAGCCGCCCACGACCACGCCGAGGCTGCCGGGGTCACCGACCACGGCCAGGGCGGCCCGCAGGCAGAACGCCGGGTAGTCGTCGAGCGGGTCGAGCTCGGCCGGACCGTGGTCGACGACCTCGTGGCCGTCGGCGGCCAGGGTCGTGACGAGGTGGGTCTTGAGCTCGAAGCCTGCGTGGTCGGAACCGATGTGGACGCGCACGGTGGCATTGTGGCCGATGTGCGGGTCATCGGGGTCGACGGGGTGCGCGAACGGTGGTTGTCGGCGGCGCTGAGCCTGGACCCGGACGGCGACCGACCCCCCACCACGACCTGGTCGGTGGGCCTCGCGAGCGAGGTCCTGGCCGTGGTCGGGGAGCCCGACGTCGTGGGCCTCGGGGTCGACATCCCCGTCGGGCTCCTCGAGCACGGTCCCCGTCCGGCCGAGGCCGAGGCCCGACGGCTGCTCGGTCGCAGCGCCGGGAGCATCTTCGCGACCGCACCCGCCGCGGCCTTCCGGGTGGCCCGGGCGCACCTGGAGCCCGGCCGCGCGCTCGCCCCGGCGGTGCGACCGAGCGCCGACGCGGCGTCCCGGGCCGCCGGCGGTGGGGGTGTCTCGACGCAGTCCTGGATGATCGCGGCCAAGGTCCTCGAGGTCGAGGACGCCGTCCGGGCGCTCGGCCCGGCGGGCGGGCGCGTGGTCGAGGTGCACCCGGAGACCTCGTTCGCGGTCATGGCGGAGCACTTCCGGCTGCCGCCGGCCGCCGCCAAGCGGTCCGCCCCGGGCGCGGCCCAGCGCATCGGGCTGCTGCAGCGCACCCTCCCCGGCCTCGACGTGGTGGCGGCGCTGGCCGCGGTACCGGTCGGGACGTCGGCCCGGGACCGGGTCCCGGTCGACGACGCCCTGGACGCCCTGGCCGCGGCCTGCTCCGCCCTGCGCCACGCCTACGGGCAGGCCCGGGTGCTCGGAGCGGGCCTTCCGGCCGTGTGGTCCGACGGCACGCCCGCCCCGGGGCGCGCCGTCATCGTGGTGTGACCGGCACCGTGGTGCGACGGCCGCGAGCGGCCCTCAGTCGAAGACCGGGCCCTGCGACCGGCTGCGCTTGAGCTCGTAGAAGCCGGGGGTTCCCGCCACCAGCAGGGCCCCGTCCCACAGCCGGCCGGCGGCCTCGCCCCGGGGGGCCGGGGTGACGACGGGACCGAAGAACGCGGTGCCGTCGAACGCCACGACCGGGGTGCCGACGTCCTCGCCGACCAGCCCGATCCCGGCGGCGTGGCTCTCGCGCAGGGCCTCGTCGTGCTCGTTGCCCTCGGCGGCGTCGGCCAGCGCGGCGGGCAGGCCGACCTCGGCCAGCGCCTCGACGACGACCGTGTCCCAGTCCTTGCGCCCGCCGGGGTGGATCCGCGTGCCGATGGCGTCGTACAGCTTCTTGACGACCTCGTCGCCGTGGGCCTGCTGCGCGGCGACGACCACCCGCACCGGGCCCCACGCCCGGGTCATCATCTGGCGGTAGTCCTCGGCCACGTCGTTGCCCTCGTTGAGCACGGCGAGGCTCATCACGTGCCACCGCACCGTGACGTCGCGGACCTTCTCGACCTCGTCCATCCAGCGCGAGGTCATCCACGCCCACGGGCAGATCGGGTCGAACCAGAAGTCGGCCACGGCCGCCTTCGCGGGGGCCGTGCCGGCAGCGGTCGGGTCGGTCGTTCGGTCGGTCGTGTCCTCGGTGGTCGTCACGGTCGGTGCCAACCGCGTGGTCGCCGGGGGAATTCCGTCCCGGGCCGCGTGCACGTGACAGGATTCGCCCGTGCCCGGAACCAACCTCACGCGCGACGAGGCGCAGGCCCGCGCCGCTCTCGTCGAGTCCCAGAGCTACGACGTCGACCTCGACCTGACCACGGGCCAGGAGTGGTTCGTGTCGCGGACCGTGGCCCGCTTCCGGCTGCGCGAGCCCGGCTCGACCTGGCTCGACCTGATCGCCGAGCACGTCGAGGAGGTCGAGGTCCGGGCAGGCGGGCGCACCTACCGGTTGGACCCGGCGCACGTCCACCACGACTCCCGGCTGTGGCTGCACGACCTGCCCGCCGGCGACGTCGAGGTCACCGTCCGGGCCCGCTGCCCGTACATGAACACCGGCGAGGGGCTGCACCGCTTCGTCGACCCGGTCGACGGCGAGGTCTACCTCTACACGCAGTTCGAGGTGGCCGACTCCCGCCGGGTGCTGGCCGTCCTGGAGCAGCCCGACCTCAAGGCCACGTTCGCCTTCACGGTGACCGCCCCGGCGCACTGGCAGGTCACGTCGGTGTCACCCACGCCGCAGCCGGAGCCGGGCCGGGACGGCAGCGCCACCTGGCGCTTCGCCCCGACCCCCCGGTTGTCGTCCTACGTCACCGCCCTGGTCGCGGGGCCGTACCACGTGGTCCGCGACGAGCTGGTCAGCCGTGACGGCCGCACCGTCCCGCTGGGGGTGTTCTGCCGCGCCTCCCTCGCGCCGTACCTGGACGCCGGGGAGATCCTCGACATCACCCGACGTGGCTTCGCCTTCTACGAGGCGAGCTTCGACCAGGCCTACCCGTTCGAGAAGTACGACCAGCTGTTCGTGCCGGAGTTCAACGCCGGGGCGATGGAGAACGCCGGCTGCGTGACGTTCACCGAGACCTACGTGTTCCGGTCCAAGACCCCGGAGGCGTTCCACGAGCGGCGCGCGGTCACGGTGCTCCACGAGCTGGCCCACATGTGGTTCGGCGACCTGGTGACGATGCGGTGGTGGGACGACCTGTGGTTGAACGAGTCGTTCGCCGAGTTCGCGTCCACGCTGGCCACCGCCGAGGCGACCCGCTGGGACCAGGCGTGGACGACGTTCTCGGCGATGGAGAAGTCCTGGGCCTACCGCCAGGACCAGCTGCCCACCACCCACCCGGTCATCGCCGACATCCGCGACCTGGAGGACGTCGAGGTCAACTTCGACGGCATCACCTACGCCAAGGGCGCCAGCGTGCTCAAGCAGCTGGTGGCCTGGGTCGGGCGCGAGGAGTTCTTCGAGGGGCTGCGGGCGTACTTCCGGGCCCACGCCTGGGGCAACACCGTGTTCGGCGACCTACTGGGCGAGCTGTCGACCGCCAGCGGCCGTGACCTGGACGACTGGGTGCAGCGATGGCTGATGACCTCGGGCGTGACGACCATCGGCGCCGAGGTCGACGAGGCCGGCGACGGCACGATGCGCCGGGTGACGCTCGTGCAGACCGCACCGGCCGACCACCCCGTGCTGCGCCCCCACCGCCTCGCGGTCGGTTGCTACGACCTCGTCGACGGTGCCCTCGTGCGCACCCACCGGGTCGAGCTGGACGTGGACGGCGAGCGCACCGACGTCCCCGGGCTGGCCGGACGGTCACGGCCGGCGCTGCTGCTGCTCAACGACGACGACCTGGCCTACGCCAAGGTCCGTCTGGACCCCGACTCGCTGGCCACCGCCACCGACCACCTGTCGGTGCTGGGCTCGTCCATGGCCCGCAGCGTCGTGTGGGGGGCGGCGTGGGACATGCTGCGCGACGCCGAGACCGGCGCCGGGCAGTTCGTCGACCTGGTGCTGGGCAACGTGGCCGCGGAGACGGAGTCGTCCGTCGTGCTCACGCTGGTGCGCCAGCTCAGCAGCGCCGCCCGCCTGTTCACCGCTCCCCCCAACCGGGGCGCCACCGCCCAGCGCGTGGCCGACGGGCTGTGGGACCTGGCGCGGGCCGCCCCGCCGGGCAGCGACATCCAGCTGCAGGCGGTGCGCGCGTTCTGCGGCTTCGTGCGCAGCGCCGAGCACGTCGAGGTGGTCCGGGGGCTGCTGTCCGGCACGCTGGAGCTGCCCGGTCTCACGGTCGACACCGACCTGCGCTGGGACCTGGTCGCGGCCGTCGCGAGCGCCGACGAGGACTCCTCGCTGCGCTCGGCAGACCTGGTCGAGGCCGAGCAGGCGCGCGACGACACCGCCTCGGGCCAGCGGGCCGCCGCGGCGGCGCTCGCCGCCCGACCGACCGTCGAGGCCAAGGAGCAGGCCTGGTCGCGCATCATGTCGGGCGACCTGCCCAACGCGGTGTCGGCGGCCACCATCTCGGGGTTCTCGCGGTCGCCCGAGCCCGAGCTCTTCGAACGCTTCCTGGACCGGTACTTCGACGCCCTGCTGCCGCAGTGGCACGCCCGGACCAACGAGATGGCCCAGCAGGTCGTCACCGGGACGTACCCGTCGGCCCTGGTCACCGCCGACCTCGTCGGCCGCGGCGACGCCTGGCTGGCGGCCCACCCGGACGCCCCGGCGGGACTGCGACGCCTCGTGCTGGAGAACCGCGACAGCACGGCCCGCTCGCTGCGGGCGCAGGAGCGGGAGCTGCTCGGCTGAGCGAGGAGCCTCAGACGCCCTCGCGCAGCACCCGGCCCAGGCTGGCCGCGCGCGGCGAGCGCACCAGGTCCTCCAGCAGGACCGGGACGCCCACGCCGTCGGCCATCGGCAGCCGCCAGTTGGGGTACTCCAGGTAGGTGCCCGGCTGGTTGATCGCCCGGCGGTCGCCGACGGCGTCCGGCAGCGCGACGCCCAGCAGGATGCTGGGGGTCCACGTCAGCAGCCGGTGCAGCGCCTCGACCGTCTGCCGCTCCAGGGGCTGGTCCGGCAGCAGGCCCAGGTCGGTCAGCATCCGCAGGTAGGCGGCACGGTCGGCCGTGTCGGCCGCGCGCTCCTCGTCGACGTCGCGGGTCAGCAGACCGAGCCGCTCGCGGACCTCGATGTGCTCGCCCGCCAGGTACCCGGCGGTCGGCGGCAGGTCGTGGGTGGTCACGGTGGCCAGGCACAGCTCCCGCCACCGCTGCGGCTTGAGCGGGGCCCCGTCGGCGTCCTTCTCGAACCAGAGGATCGACGTGCCCAGCACGCCGCGCTCCAGCAGGTAGTCGCGCACCCACGGCTCGACGTTGCCCAGGTCCTCGCCGACGACGACGGCCCCGGCGCGGTGCGCCTCCAGGGCCAGCACCCCGATCATCGCCTCGTGGTCGAAGCGGACGTAGGTCCCGTCGGCCGGGCCCGCCCCCGAGGGGATCCACCACAGCCGGAACAGGCCGATGATGTGGTCGATGCGGATGCCGCCGCCGTGGCGCAGCACCGCCCGCAGCATGTCGCGCAGCGGCGCGTAGCCGGCCTCGGCCAGGGCGTCGGGCCGCCACGGCGGCTGGGACCAGTCCTGGCCCTGCTGGTTGAACGCGTCCGGCGGCGCACCGACGCTGACGCCGCGGGCCATGGTGTCCTGCAGCGCCCAGGCGTCGGCGCCGTCGGGGTGCACCCCGACGGCGAGGTCGTGGATGATCCCGAGACCCATCCCCGCCTCGACGGCGCTGCGCTGCGCGGTGGCGAGCTGGATGTCCATCTGCCACTGCAGCCAGCAGTGCAGCTCGACCCGGTGCGACAGCTCCTCGCGCAGCTGCGCGACGGCCTCGGTGCCGGGGCTGCCCGCGTGGGCGGGCCACTGCGAGGACGGCGTGCCGTAGAACTCGCGCAGCGCGCACCAGGTCGCCCAGTCGACGAGGCCCTGGCCCTCGCGCTCCTTGAAGGCGCTGAACTGCGCCTCCCGCGCTGGGGAGCGGCGGACGGCGAACACGCGCTCCAGCGCGGCCCGCTTGGCCTCCCACACCAGGTCGCGGTCGATGAGGACGTCGTCGCGGTTGAGCTCGCGCAGCTCCTCGGCGTGCCACTCCACCACGGCGCGGTCGGCGGCCGACAGGTAGGCGGTCTCCCGGACGTCCTCGACCCGCAGGTACAGCGGGTTGACGAAGCGTCGGGTCGCCGGCAGGTAGGGCGAGGCCTCGATCGGGGGGACCGGGTCGGGGGCGTGGAGCGGGTTGAGCAGGATGAACCCCGCGCCGTGCTCGCGCGCGGACCAGCCGGCCACCTCGGCCAGGTCGGCCAGGTCCCCGAAGGCCCAGGAGTCCTCGGAGCGGACCTGGAACAGCATGGTCATGAAGCCCCACTGCCGGCGCTCCGACAGGGCCGCGGGCAGCTCCAGGCGGTCGGGCGACACCACCAGGACCCCGGTGCTCTCACGGGCGTCGCCGCCGGCGAGGTCCTCGGCCACCAGCCGCAGCTGGTGCCAGCCCAGCGGCAGGTCCTCCGGCAGGGCGAACGCCGCCTCGCCGACCTGCTGCCCGTCGACGTCGCGGGGGCCGACCTCGTGGGCGACCTGGTCGAGGTCGACCTGCCCACCGTCCTCCAGCTCGGCGACCACGCGCGCGGTCCAGCCGTCCGGGACGTGCACCAGCACCGTGGCCGCGCGCCCGCTGCGGGTGACCGTCGTGGCGGGCACCGGGTGGCGCCAGCCGAGCAGCTCCGCGTCGCGCAACGCCGTGGCGAGGGCCTCGGGGGTGCCGGCGTCGACCTGCAGCGCCGCCAGCACCGCGAGCACGGTGCTGCGCGGGACCTGGACGTGGTTGCCCTGCCAGTCCCAGTAGTCGGTCGCGACCCCGTAGGCCTCGGCGAGCCGGACCAGGTCCTCCTCCGGACCGTGCTCCTGTGTCGCCCCGTCGTCCACGCGAGTGCTCCGTAACTGGGCTGCCACGCCCGTCGGTGGCCGACGTCGGTCGTCGACCGCCGACGAGTCTCCCAGAAGCGCGGCAGGTGGCCAGCCCCGGCTCGCACGGCAGGAGCCTCCGGGGGGACACCTGTGGACAGCACGGCGAGATGTCCGGTTCCACCCCTTAGGGTCGCCCGGGTGCCGGACAACCAGTCTCACGCCTACCCGCCCGCCGCCCGCGGCCCCGTCGTCGACGAGCTGCACGGCAGGTCCGTCGCGGACCCGTACCGCTGGCTGGAGGACCCGACCTCGCCGCAGAGCAGGGCGTGGTCGGCCGCCCAGGACGACCTGTTCGCCGAGCACGCCGCGCGCTGGCCCGGGCGGGCCCACGTCAGCGCGAGCGTCACGTCGTTGCTGGCGACCGGGTCCGTCGGGGTCCCGGCGGTCCGCCGTCGCCACCGGGCCGGGCAGGACGCGGTCGACCAGCACGTCCTGGTGCGTCGCGAGCCCACCGCCGAGCACGCGGTCCTGCTGCTGCGCACCCGCGCGGAGGACGGCACCGGTGTCGAGCGCGTCCTGGTCGACCCCGCCGAGCTGGACCCCACGAGCGCGACCACCCTGGACGCGTGGTCGCTGTCCCGCGAGGGTGACCTGCTGGCCTACCAGGTCAGCGAGGGCGGCTCGGAGGAGAGCGTCCTGCGGGTGATGGACGTGGACACCGGTGAGGACGTCGACGGTCCGGTCGACCGGGCCCGCTACTCCCCCGTGGCCTGGCTGCCCGTCGGCGCCGACGGCACCCGCCGGTTCTTCTACGTCCGGCGGCTGCCGCCGGAGCTGCTCCCTCAGGGCGAGACGCAGTACCACCGCCGGGTGTACCTGCACGTCGTGGGGACCCCCACCACCGAGGACGTCGAGGTGTTCGGCGACGGCCTGGACATGACCAACTACTACGGCGTGGGCACCAGCCACGACGGCCGCTGGCTGCTGGTGTCCGCCTCGGCCGGGACCGCGCCGCGCACCGACGTCTGGCTGGCGGACCTCGCGTCGTCCTCGCCGCAGCGACCGGACCTGCGCGCGGTCGCGGTCGGCCTGGACGCCGAGCACGGGGCCTGGGTCGGGCGCGACGGCCGGCTGTACGTGCACACCGACCTGGACGCCCCGCGGGGTCGCCTGTGCGTCACGGACCCCGCGACCCCGACCCCCGAGCACTGGGTCGACCTGGTGCCGGAGGACCCCGAGGCCGTCCTGGCCGACGTGGCCGTCCTCGACCACGACGACCTGGCCGAGCCGCTGCTGCTGGTCTCGCGGACCCGCCACGCCGTCGGCGAGGTCGCGGTCCACCGGCTGCTGGACGGCCGGCACCTGAGCGACGTCGCCCTGCCCGGGGTCGGGTCCGTCGGGGCGCTGGTGCCCCCGCTCACCGAGCGGGACCGTGCCTGGTTCACCTACACCGACCACACCCTGCCCCCTCGGGTGCTGCTCCTGGACGGGCGCACCCTGGGGCTGAGCACCTGGGAGCTGCCGCCCGGCGAGCCGCCGCCCGGGCCCGACGTCACCGCCCGGCAGGTGGAGTACACCAGCGCGGACGGCACCGTCGTGCGGATGGTGGTCGTCGCCCGCACCGACTCCCTGCTCGAGGGCCGTCCCGCCGCGCCCGCCCCGACGGTGCTGTACGGCTACGGCGGGTTCGGCATCAGCCTGAACCCCGGCTACTCCGCCACCACCTTGACCTGGGTCCGTGCGGGCGGCGTCCACGTCGTCGCCAACCTGCGCGGCGGCGGCGAGGAGGGCGAGGACTGGCACCGGGACGGCTACCGGGACCGCAAGCAGAACGTGTTCGACGACCTCCACGCCGCGGCCGACCGGCTCGTCGCCGACGGCTGGACCACCCCGGCGCAGCTGGCCGTGTCCGGTGGGTCCAACGGCGGGCTGCTGGTCGGTGCCGCGCTCACCCAGCGGCCGCAGGCCTACGCCGCGGTGCTGTGCTCCGCGCCGCTGCTGGACATGGTCCGCTACGAGCAGCACGGCCTGGGCATCACCTGGAACGACGAGTACGGGACCGCCGCGGACGCGACCGAGCTGGGCTGGCTGCTGTCGTACTCGCCCTACCACCACGTCCACGAGGGCACGGCCTACCCCGCGGTGCTGTTCACGGTGTTCGACGGCGACAGCCGCGTCGACCCGCTGCACGCCCGCAAGCTGGCGGCCGCCCTGCAGCACGCCACCAGCAGCCCGCTGCCGGACCGCCCGGTCCTGCTGCGCCGGGAGGCCGACGTCGGCCACGGCGCCCGCTCGTTGAGCCGGACCGTGGGGCTGTCCACCGACGGGCTGCTGTTCCTGGCCCACCACACGGGCCTGGTCTGGTCGGACGCCGCACCCAGGTCGCACTCATGATCCGTCGCTACCCTGACCCGCGATGGCAGCCACGAACCCCCTGACGTCCACCGTCGAGCCCGAGCCCGGCGACACCCCCAGCACCCCCGTTACGGACGGCATCGCGCGGGTGGTGACCGAGCAGAACTGCGGCACCCAGGACGCGAGCCTGTGCGGCCTGATCAACAACGTGATCGGCGACATCGAGCAGGCCCGGTTCGTCTCGGGCCTGATCAGCATCCCGCTGTTCGTCCTGGCCGTCGTGGTGGTGGCGTTCGTGCTGCGCTACGTCCTGCACCGGGTGATCCGCCGGTTCGTCGACCGCATCAAGGCCGACGACCCCGCCCGCCGCGGCCGGATCGACCTCTTCGAGCCCACCGACCCGATCAGCCGCGCCCGCAAGGTGCAGCGGGCCAAGGCCATCGGCTCGATCCTGCAGGCCGTCGTGTCGATCGCGGTGTGGACCGCCGCGGTGTTCGTCATCCTGCCCACCCTGGGCGTCAACATCACCGGCCTGGTCGCCGGGGCCGGCATCGTGGGCATCGCCCTGGGCTTCGGCGCGCAGACCCTGGTGCAGGACTTCGTGTCGGGGATCTTCATGATCGCCGAGGACCAGTACGGCGTGGGCGACGTCATCGACATGGGCGAGGCCACCGGGGTGGTGGAGGCCGTCGGCCTGCGCACGACGCGGCTGCGGGCGGTGGACGGCACCGTGTGGCACGTCCGCAACGGCGAGGTCGTCCGGGTCGGCAACATGAGCCAGGGCTGGTCCCGGGCCGTGCTCGACATCGACGTGGCCTACGGCGAGGACCTGACGCAGGTGATGGAGACGCTCAAGGAGCTCGGTCACGACATGCGCTCCGACCCCGACTGGGGCGACAAGTTCCTCGACGAGCCCGAGGTCTGGGGGGTCGAGGCCCTGGCCGCGGACGGCATCACCGTGCGCATGATCATCAAGACGGTGCCGCTGGAGCAGTGGGTGGTGGCCCGTGAGATGCGCCGCCGGATCAAGTACCGCTTCGACACCCTGGGCATCGAGATCCCGTTCCCGCAGCGCACGGTGTGGGTGCGGACCGAGGGGCCCGGCGCCCACGACGAGGGCCCCGAGGGCGGCTCGGACATCCCGCCCGCCCCGCAGTCCACGCGGGGTGAGGCCTACGTCGCCGCCGAGGACGCCCCCGAGCCCGGTTCGGGCGAACCGTTCGGGTCCTCCGACGAGCCGCCGCGCGACCAGCGCCGCTAGCACCCGCTCCGCCGACCGACGACAGCAGCCCCGCGTGCGCGCCGACCGGCCCGAACGGACACTGAGGGCATGACCCCGCCCCCGCTCGTCCTCGTCACCGGCGCCACCGGCTACATCGGCGGTCGCCTGGTCCCGGAGCTGCTGGACGCCGGCTACCGGGTGCGGACGCTCACCCGCCACCCCGAGCGCCTGAAGGGCCACGACTGGCACGACCGGGTCGACGTGGTCCGCGGTGACGTGCTCGACCCCGAGGCCGTCGACGCGGCCCTGGTCGGCGTCGACGTCGCCTACTACCTCATCCACTCCCTGGGGTCCGGGCGACGTTTCGAGCGGACCGACCGCACCGCCGCCCGCGTGTTCGCCCGGGCGGCCCGGGACAACGAGGTCGGGCGGATCGTCTACCTCGGCGGGCTGTACCCCGACGACGAGGACCTGACGCCGCACCTGGAGTCCCGGCGCGAGGTGGGCGAGATCCTGCTGGCCTCGGGCGTGCCGACGGCCGTGCTGCGCGCCGCCGTCATCATCGGCTCCGGCTCGGCGTCCTTCGAGATGCTGCGCTACCTGACCGAGCGGCTGCCCGTCATGGTGACGCCGCGCTGGCTGCGCAACCGGGTGCAGCCGATCGCCATCCGCGACGTGCTGCGCTACCTCGTCGGGGTCGCGGCCCTGCCGCCGCAGGTCAACCGGGCCTTCGACATCGGTGGACCGGACGTGCTGACCTACCTGGACATGATGCAGCGCTACGCCGCCGTGGCCGGGCTGCCGCGGCGCGTGATCATGCCGGTCAACGTGCTCACGCCCCGGCTCAGCGCGCACTGGGTGGGCATCGTGACCCCGGTCCCGCACCGCCTGGCGCGCCCGCTGGTGGCGAGCCTGGTCCACGAGGTGGTCTGCAGCGAGCACGACGTGCAGCGTTACGTCCCCGACCCCCCGGAGGGCCGGATCGGCTTCGACCGGGCCGTCGGCCTGGCCCTGCAGCGGGTGAAGGAGGCGGCCGTGCTCACCCGGTGGTCCTCGGCCAGCGTGCCCGGCACCGCCAGCGACCCGCTCCCCAGCGACCCCGACTGGGCGGGCGGCTCGCTGTACGTCGACGAGCGGGCCACCCCCGTCCGGGCCTCGCCGGAGCACCTGTGGGCGGTGATCCAGGGCATCGGCGGCGAGAACGGCTGGTACTCGTGGCCGCTGGCGTGGTCGGTCCGGGGCTGGCTCGACCGGTTCTCCGGCGGCCCGGGCCTGACCCGCGGCCGACGCGACCCCAGCCGGGTCGCGGTGGGCGACGCGCTGGACTGGTGGCGGGTGGAGGACGTCCGTCCGTTGCAGCTGCTGCGGCTGCGCGCGGAGATGAAGGCCCCGGGCCTGGCCTGGCTGGAGCTGCTGGTCGAGCAGGACCCGGTCGGTCGCACCCTGTTCCGGCAGCGGGCCCTGTTCCACCCGCGCGGTCTGGCCGGCCACGCCTACTGGGCGGCCGTGACGCCGTTCCACGCGTTCGTCTTCGGCGGGATGCAGGCCAACGTCGCCCTGGCCGCGGAACGGCTGGCGCGCGAGCAGGCCGGCGACGCTCAGCCGGCCACGAGCCAGCGGGCCGTGTAGGGGGCCAGCTCGACGCTGCCCCCGTCGTCGACGAGCACCCGCTCCCCGCCGAGGCGGTCCACGCAGTCGTGCAGCCCGTGCAGGCCCAGCAGCCAGCCGGTCACGTGCACCGTCGTCCCGGTGACGTTGTACAGCCCCAGCATCGGGCCTTCGGGGTGGCGCCGCAGCAGCGCCAGGACGCCGGGGTGCGGCGGGTCCAGGACCTCGGTGCCGCCGGAGGCGTGCAGCTGCGCGATCCCGCGACGAGCCGCGGCCAGCTCTCGCAGGCCCTGGAACACCCGCCCCGTCACCGTCGAGGGGTCGTGGCGGTCCTCGGCCGACTCGCCCAGGGTGTTGAGACGCCAGGGCAGCCGCGGTCGGTGCGCCCACCGGTTGTCCCCGGCGTGACCGGGCTCCTCGGCCCAGTCCGGATCGTTGCGCAGGGCGAGCTCGTCGCCGGACCAGAGCACCGGGATCCCGCCGAAGCCCATCACGACGGCGTGGGCCAGCAGCAGCCGGGCGACGACCTGGTCCAGCGCCGCGACCCGCGCCGGGCCCTCGGGCAGCTCCAGGGCCGCGTCGAGCCCGGCCAGGCTGGCTGCCGTGCCGGAGATGCGCCGGTCCCCGGTCTCCTCGTTGTGCTGGAACACGAGCCCCCGCCCGAACCCGCCCGGGAACCCGCCGGAGTAGAAGTCCGACAGGAACGCCCGGTGGGCGTGCCCGTCCAGCCCGACGGCCGCGGCGTCACCGTCGTCGACGGCCCAGCCGATGTCGTCGTGGCAGCGCACGTACGTCAGCCACGACGTCGTCGTGGGGACGGGGTCGAACTGCCGCAAGGCGTGGACAGTCAGCCCGACGTCGCGGCTGGCGAGCATCGACCACACCTGGACCATGAGGCTGTTGTGGTACGCCAGGTCGCTCACCCGGCCGTGGTGGCGTCCCGTGCCCAGGTACGGCACCAGGTCGCGGGGCCCGACGATCGCCTCGGCCTTCAGCAGGACCCCCGGGGCCGCGATGTGCAGCGCCGCCCGCAGCGCCTGCGTGAGGGCGTGCACCTCCGGCTCGTTCTGGCTCGCGGTGCCCAACCGCTTCCACAGGAACGCGATGGCGTCCAGGCGCAGCACGTCCACGCCCAGGTTGGCCAGGTGGCACACCACCTCGAGGTAGGCGACGAAGACGTCCGGGTTGGACCAGTCGACGTCCCACTGCCAGGAGTTGAAGGTCGTCCACACCCAGGCGTCGAGCTCGTCGTCGAAGGTGAAGCTGCCGGGCGCGAAGTCCGGGAACACCTCGGGCAGCGTGGCCTCGTAGGCGTCGGGGCCGGTGCGGTCCCCGAACAACCGGAAGAAGCGCCGGTAGCGCTCCTCCCCCGCCCGCGCCCGCACCGCCCACTCGTGCTCGCGCGCCACGTGGTTGAGGACCAGGTCCACGCACAGGCTCATGTCGCGGGAGTGCAGGGTGTCCGCGAGGTCGGACAGGTCCTCGTTGGTGCCCAGGTCCGGACGCACCTGCCGGTAGTCGGCCACGGCGTACCCGCCGTCGCTGTCGCCCGGGCGGGGCGTGAGCAGGGGCAGCAGGTGCAGGTAGGTGACCCCCAGCTCGTCGAGGTAGCCCAGGGTGTCGTGCACCCCGCGCAGGTCGCCGGCGAAGCGCTCGGTGTAGGCGGCGTAGCCCAGCATCCGCGGGTCCTGGAACCAGTCCGGGCGCAGCAGCCGACGTTGGTCCAGCCGTCGCAGCGCGGGACGACGACCCGCGTGGGCGCTGCGCAGGACGGCCACGACCGACTCGAGCAGCGCCGGCACCTCGTCGGGCCGGTAGGCGCCCCGCAGGCCCGCCTCGCAGTCCGGCAGCCAGCGCTCCAGCCGCAGGTCGAACAGCTCGTCGTGGACGTCCGGGGCCGGGTCAGCAACCACCGGGCGAGCCTAGTGCGACGGGGTGGGGCGCGGGCGCGTCAGGGCAGCTCGGACGGGTCGAACCAACCCAGCGCGGTGTTCTCCAGCAACCGGACGGCCCGCTCCTGGTCCGTCTCCACCGACGCGACCGCCCGGGCCACCCGTTCGGCCACCGTCTCGTCGTCGGCCATGACGGTGTCGACCGAGTCGAACCGCAGCGGGGCGGTGAGGACGACGGCGCCCGGGTGGGCGTCACCACCGACGGCCCGGGCCCGCGCCTCCGCGGCCAGGACGACACGGCGGGTCGGGGCCGGTCCTTCCCGGCCCTCGGCGACGTCCTCGGCCAGCAGCAGCAGCGAGGCCTCGGCCGCGGTGGCGACGGCGACCTCGGCGAGGTCGTCGTCGGTGTCGGGGTCGCCGGGGGCGGGCAGGTCGAGCGCCTCGGCCAGCGCCTCGGTCGCCGCGTAGGCCTCCGTGCCGACCACGACCCCGTCACGGCGCAGGTCCGCCACGCGGGCCGGTGTCGTCGCCAGGTAGATCCTCATCGGCTGACCCCTGCTCCTCGGTCGTCGGCGGGCGGTACGGCGGTGGTCGGTACGTCGGCGGGCGGGTCGCCCAGGATGGGCTCGGGGTCCCGCAGCGACTCGCGGCTGGTGACCAGGGAGGTCCGCAGCACGTCGAGGCGACGGTCGGGGTCCATGACGTTGGTGCCCAGGGCCGCCAGGTCCGCCGCGCTGGGACCGATGACCGTGACCGCCGTGCCGGCCGCGTGCACCGCCGAGACCTCGCGCAGGCACCGGGACGTCACCGAGGCACGCCACTGCCGGTCGAGGATCTGCGCGAAGGACCGCGGGCGGTCGGGGGCGAAGGACACCATGGGCGCGACGACGACCAGCTCGTCCAGCCCGTCGCCGGCGAGCAGGTCCACGTTGGTGCTCGACCAGGCGCCGCCGTCCACGTAGCGGTGCTGGGCGATGGTGACGGGTGCGTACCAGCCGGGGATCGCGCAGGAGGCCATGACGGCGTCCTCGATGGCCGCCGCGGCCGACGTGTTGCGTCGGTGCTGGTCGGCCCCCGGCTCGTCGTGGGGCCCCGCGAAGACCGTGCGGTGACCGGTGTCGTAGTCCAGCGCCACCACCCGCACGCCCGGTCTGCTCACCCAGCCCTGCCCGCCGCTCAGCGCGGCCACGGTCTCGCCGATGCGCGCCAGCGACCCCCGCCCCTCGGGCACGAGCGCCGACATCACCGCCGTGGGCGGCAGCCGTCGCAGCCGTCGCAGGTTGCCGGTCACCAGGCGGGGCGAACCGGGCCGCCGGCCCGGGGACGGCGGGGTGGCACCCCCGGCGTCGACGTCGTAGTCCCAGGCCAGCCCGGCCATCGGGCCACGACGGACGGCCTTGCCCTCCTGGTGGGCCCGCCAGTCGGCGACGGAGGCCCCGCTGCCCAGGACGGCGGCCGCGAACGCACCGACGGAGGTCCCCAGGACGACGTCGGCGTCGCGGCAGTCCCGGCCGCTGACCTCCTCGTACGCGGTGAGCGCCCCGACCATCCACGCCCCGCCCAGCACCCCGCCCCCACCGAGGACCAGCCCCCAGCGGGGCCGGTCCCGCGACGGGCGGCCCTTGCGCGGTGCTCGACGGCGGGCCCCGGAGGACCCGCCGGGGCTCTCGCCGGACGTGCTGCTCACGGGGACGCCGTCGCGCTGGGCGATCATCGGGCCGCCTTCAGCTCGGCCAGCGACTCCGCCAGGTAGGTGGGCAGGTCGGCGACGTCCGCGAGGGCGTCCCGGTCGGCGTTGAACCCGACGAACACCCGGCCGTCGTACGAGGTGATGCCGACCGCCAGGGCGTGGCCCTGCGAGAGCGGGATCACCGGGTAGGTCTCGGCGAGCCGCGCGCCGGCGCAGTACATCGCCTGCTGCGGGCCGGGCACGTTGGTCACGAGCAGGTTGAAGTAGCGCCGCGAGAGACCGCCGGCCACCCGGACCCCCAGGCTGTGCAGGGTGGGCGGGGCGAAGCCGGCGAGCTCGGCCAGGTCACGGGCCGCGATCGCCCGGCCGCCCTCCCGGTGCGGGCTGAGCTGGTAGGCGACCTGGTGCAGCCGCATCACCGGGTTGACCTCCCCCACCGGCAGGTCGACGAGCTGCCCGTCCACCGAGGTGCCGTAGGAGACCTCGTCGATCGTCAGCGTGTCGTCGTCGGGGGCGTCCGCCCCGCGCACGCTGAGCGGCACCAGGGCCCGCATCCGCGTCGTGGGCGAGACCGGCAGACCGCGCGCCTGCAGCCAGGTGCGCATCGCCCCGGCCAGGACCGCGAGCACCACGTCGTTGACCGTGGGCGTCACCGAGGCGACCGCTCCGGGGCGGGGACGACCGTGGCGCCGGGCCACCGCCCGGTAGTCGGCCAACTTGTGGTCGGCGACCGCGAAGAGACGCTGCTGGGACAGCTCCACGTCCAGCGGGCTGCCGGGGGCCCGGCTCACGACCGCGAGCCGGCCGAGCGAGCCCGCGGCGCGGGAGGCGACGTGCTGCAGGTCCGCGGCCCGGCGGCGCAGGGTCGACACCGCGGCGGCCGGGCGCTGGGCGGCCTCGAGCACCGCGCCGGTCACCAGGTCCAGGCCCGAGGGCTGGGGGCCGGGACGCCAGGCGTCGGGCGGCGCCTCGCTGACGTCGGGCGAGGAGTCGAGGACCACCTGGGCGAGGTCGAGGCCGTTCACGCCGTCGACCAGGGCGTGGTGGGCCTTGCTGATCAGGGCGAACCGGTCCCCCGCCAGCCCCTCCACGACGTACAGCTCCCACAGCGGACGGCTGCGGTCCAGCTCGCGCGGGTGCACCCGGGCCACGAGCTCGCGCAGCTGGTCGGTGCTGCCCGGGCGCGGCAGGGCGGAGCGGCGGACGTGGAAGCCGAGCTCGAACCGCGGGTCGTCGGTCCAGACCGGGTTGGCCAGGCGCCCCGGCACCGGGGTGACCCGCTTGCGGTACCGCGGCACGAACGCGATCCGGCCGGCCAGGTGGCGCTGCAGCCGGGGGTAGTCGATCGGGCCCTCGAAGACCATGACCGTACCGACGTGCTGGGGGGCGCCCGGTTCCTCGGCGTAGAGGAACGAGGCGTCCAGAGCGCTCAGGCGGTCGGACATCGAGCCGATGCTACCCACCTCGGGCCGGTTGTTACCGGCGGGTAGCCCGGCGTCGCCGGTCGCGCCGTCCCGTGCCCGCCCGGTCCGGACCCGCGTCCGGGCCGCCTGCGCGACCGTCGTCCCGGGCGCGTCGCACCGCCGCCGCGGCCAGACCGGCGGCCGTGGCCCTCAGCGCGACGCTGGCCGGGCTGTCGGGTGCGGCCTCGTGCAGCGTGCGGCCCTGCAGCAGGGCCCGGTCGGTGGCCGGGCGGTCGTCGGGCACCAGGCGCAGGTCCCGCACCCCCGCGAAACGGTCGAGCGCCTCCCGCACCCGCAGCCGCGGGTTGCGACCGACGGCGTCGGCGCGGACACGGTTGACCACGACCTGCGGGGCCACCCCCGGCACCGCGACGGCCAGGTCCTGCAGGCCCCGCACGAGCCGCTGCAGCCCCACCGGGTCGGCCGAGCCGACCACCAGGACGTCGTCGGCGGCCCGCAGCACGTCCAGCGCGGCCCCGTTGCGCCGCGGTGCCGCGGTGTCGTAGGACAGCTCGTCGTCCTCCTCCAGGGGCGGCGCGAGGTCGACCACCACGTGGTCCGCGAGCCGACGGGCGCTGCCCCACACCGCCTGCAGGCCGGCGGGCCGCAGCTCGCTCCACCGCGCCGCCCGGGTGAGCCCGGTGAGGACCCGAAGCCGGGGGGCCACCACGGGCGACAGCCGGGCGAGGGTCGCGGGGTCCAGGCGACCGTCCAGCCCGGCGCGGACCGCGGCCACCAGACCGGGGGACTCGTCGAGCAGCCCGAGCACCTGGGCGACCGACGCGGCGTAGGTGTCGGCGTCGACGAGCAGGACCTCGGCGCCGGCGGCCGCCAGCTCGGCGGCCACGCCGACGGCCACCGTGGTCCGCCCCGGCGCCCCGGGCGGCCCCCAGACGGCCACGAGCCGACCCCGGCG
This sequence comes from Aquipuribacter aurantiacus, assembly GCF_051216895.1. NCBI lineage: Bacteria > Bacillati > Actinomycetota > Actinomycetes > Micrococcales > Intrasporangiaceae > Aquipuribacter > Aquipuribacter aurantiacus. The sequence continues at coordinate 386,498 of NZ_JBPKAO010000002.1, read as the reverse complement.
CTGCGGACCGGGCGACGGCGGGTCGCCGTCGGCCAGGACGGCCGCCGTCGCCCCGGGCGCCCTCGGCGCGGCGGTCCCGGGACGCAGCACGGGTCCCGCGACGGGACGGCTGTACCCACCCGACCTCGGCTCGGCGTCGCCGGACGGGAGACCACGGGGGTCGTCGTGGTGGTGGTGGTCGTCGTCCTGGTGGACCGACCGGTCGTGCCCTCGGGGCGGGGCCCCGGGGCCCTCGACCGGGGCCGAGGGGGCCTCCGGGAGGACGCCGGGGGTCCCGGCCGCCAGCACCGCCCGTGCCAGGACGGCGTCGCGACCGGGCGCGGGTCCGGACGCCGTCGGGCCGGCGACCGGGTCGAGGTCGACGACGGTGACGCCCCAGGCCCGCAGCCGTTCCGAGCTCTCCCGGTCGGGGTCGACCACGCCGACGACCGCGCACCCGCTGTGCCGCAGCCGGTCCACGACGTCGGCGTCCAGCTGCGGGAACGCCTCGCCCAGCACCGCGACCGAGGCCAGCCCCGCCTCGGCGACGCTCAGCAGCTCGGCGACGTCCGCGCAGCGGCGGACCAGCACGACGTCGCGCCGACCGGACAGCGCCGCCGCCACCGCGCTCTCGGTGGGCCCGGACACGGCCGTGACGACCGGGACCGGTCCGCCCCGGTGCGGGCCCACGGCCGGTCGGCTCACCCGCGGGGCCCGGGCACCAGGACCAGGTCGATCCGGTCCTCGGCTGCGAGGGCGGCCAGCAGCTGCTGCACCCCGTCGGGCTCCAGCATGACCTGCACCTGCGTCCCGCCCGTCGAGCCCAGACCGCTGGTGGCCTCGACCACGGCGAACACGTCGGCCGCCTCGACCAGCAGCGACGGCTCGCCGAAGTCCGACGTGCCCTCGCGCGGGGCGACCCACAGGTCAACGGCGGCGCCGCGGACCAGGCCCTCGGGACGTGGTCCCTGCCACGGCAGCGCCACCGGTCGGGAGTCCAGCTCGGCGGCGCGCCCCACGGCCGAGGCCGGCAGCAGCTCGCCGACGGGGACCGTGCGCAGCGCCACGGCGTCAGCGGGGAGGCCGGTCTCCGCCGGCAGGTAGGCCGGTCCCACGTCGGCGAGCCGCACCCTGACGACCTGGAGGTCCGACTGCTGCAGCGGGTCGCCGCGGACCAGGGTGGCCCCCGCGGCGAGGACGGGGACGGTGTCGTCCGCGCGGGCGACCAGCACGCCGCCCAGCGCCGTCGTGCCGAGCACCAGGACCAGCCCGACGAGCAGCCTGGGGTCCCGCCACGAGGGCCGTCTCACCCGGCGCGCGGGCACGGCCGGGAACGCGGTCGACTCGGTGGGGACCCCCATGACCGCGCACGCTAGCAAGGTGTGACAGGTACCGCCGAGGACCTCGCGGAGCCTGTGGACGACCGCACCGCTCCTGGCGTCACCGTCTGCCACCATCATCGCCATGGCCGCACGCTTTATGCCCCTCGCCGACGTCGCCGAGACCCTGAGCATCTCCGCCGCTCAGGCCTACGCCCTGGTCCGGCGCGGCGACCTGCGAGCCATCCAGGTGGGCGGGCGGGGTCAGTGGCGGGTCGAGGTGGCCGAGCTCGAGGCGTACATCGACCGTCTGTACGCCGAGACCGAGCGCCAGGCCCGGGAGCAGCGCGAGGTCGAGCAGCAGCAGTAGCCCACGACCGGCGCGGTCGGGTCGGGTCAGCGGCTGCGGACGACGCGGAGCGCGGCCAGCGGCACCGCCACCGGCACGACCGGTGCCCGGTCCTGCTCCCCGGCCCGCAGCGGGACGAGGTCCAGGTGGTCGGCCGCCACCGAGGCCGGCGTCCCCCGCAGCTCGGCCCGGTCGGTCACCAGCCGCACCTCGGCCCGGTCCCGGACCAGGCCGCGCAGCGCCGAGGCCAGACCCAGCCGACGCAGCACCGCGCCCGGGGCGGGGGCGACGGCCCGGCCGAGCCCGGACACCGACACCAGCGAGGCGACCGGCACGACGCTGTGCCCGCCGCCCTCGTCGTCCACGAGCACGAAGTCGGCCCCGACGTCCTGCAGGCGACCCCGCACGACGACCGGGCCGACGTCGAGCGTCAGGCTCGCCCCCACGTGCGCCCGCATCCGGTCGACGAGGGTGACCGCCGAGCGCTCGATGCGGACCCGCTCGGCCACCTCGGCGTCCAGCGCCTCCCGCTGCTGACCGGCTAGCTGGGCCTCCAGGTCCGCGAAGAGGTCGTCCCAGCGCATGAGCGCCACTGTAGCCGCAGGCACTCAGATGTCCTCAGATGCACCAAGGACCCTTGACAGCGTCAAACTGCATCAAACATGCTCCTGATCGACGAGAGGGGTGTCTCATGAGGTCGGACCGACGAGCAGCAGCGGTGGCCGTGTCGGTCGTGGCGGTCCTCGCCCCGGCCGGCGGCGCCCTGACCGCCGGGTGGCAGGCCACGCAGCTGGTGGCGTCGGGGGCGGCGGCCGCGCACTGGGCGGACGCCCTCCTGCTGCTGTCCTGCCTGGGCTGCGTCGCCCTGCTGGTCTGGGGCACGGCCGCCGCGGTCGCCGGCGTCCGTGACGGCTGGCGCACCGCCGCGACCGGCCGGACTGGTCCGACCGCGGCGACGGCGCCCGTCCGGGGCCCGGCGCCGGGGTCCGGATCCCGCGCGGCCGGGCCGTCCGGCCCGGACCACCGACCCACGGGGGGTCACGTCGTCGCGGCGACGGTCGCGGCCCTCGTGGTGGCGGCCCTCTCCGCCGGCCCCGCCACCGCGTCGGCGACGGGGGCCCCGCCCGTCGCCGTCGCGACCGCCACGTCGCCGGCGTCGGAACCCTCCCCGGGGGGCGAACCCTCCCGTCGGGCCGGGCGCGCCCCGGGGACGTGGACCGCGCTGGCCGAGGCCGTCGTGCCGCCGGCGACCGGCGCCGCGACGACGGGGACCACCGCGGCCCCGTCGCCCCCGGCGGCGGACCCGACCCCCACGGCGGACCCGACCGCCGCGCCGGCCACGGTCGAGCCGTTCCGCGCGCCCCGTGGGGTGGACCCGGCCAGTGCCGCCCTCGTGACCGGCACCACCACCCGCCCGGCCCTGCAGCGGGACCCCGAGGTGGTCGTGCGCGCCGGCGACACGCTGTGGGACCTGGCGGCGGAGCACCTGGGACCGGGTGCCACCGACGACGAGGTGGCCCGGGCCTGGCCGTCGTGGTGGCAGGCCAACCGAGCGGTCGTCGGCGACGACCCCGACCTGCTGCTGCCGGGGCAACGCCTCGTCGTCCCGGCGCCGTGAGGACCCACGGGTGAGCGCGGCCGTGGCCCCCGGCGCGCACCCCGCGCCGGCCGGCCCGCCGCCCGGTCGACCGCTCGCGCCACCGACGGTCCCGCCGTTCACCCCGCCGTCCAACCCGCCGTCCGCCCCGCCGTCCGACTCGCCGTCCGACTCGCCGTCCAACCCGCCGTCCGCCCCGCCGTCCGCCCAGCCGTCCAACCAGCCGTCCGACCAGCCCCGAGGAGACGCCATGCCGACCCTGGCCCACGACACCACCGGCCTGCGGGTGCGCGCGCTCCCCCAGCCGCAGCCCGCCCCGTGGGCCCCGCCCTCCGGCGTCACCGCGCCGACCCGCCACCTGCGCGCCGTGCCCGCCGGGGCCGACGGGAGGAGCGACGGGGCCGACGACGGCTCGACGGGCCAGGCCGGGCAGCACGCCTTCGTCCTGCACGGGGTGCCCGTCGCGGCGGCCGAGCCGTCCTTCTCCGACCCCGTGCCGACCCCCGCGGCGGACCTGCCCTGCCCCGAGCAGCTGGCCCGTCGCCTGGTGCAGGCCGCGGTCGACGTGGTCCGCGGGCACCGCCCCGCCACGCAGCTGCTGCGCTGGACCACCCCCGAGGTCTACTCCCAGCTGCGCCAACGGGCCCGGCTGGAGCAGATGGCCGGGCGAGGCGGCGGCCGACGCCCGGTGGTCCGGTCGTTGCGGACCAGCCCGTCGGGCGAGCGGGGCGTCGAGGTCTCCGCCGTGGTGCTCGACGGTCCCCGGGCCCGCGCCGTGGCCGCCCGGCTCGACGGGGAGGACTCCCGCTGGCGCCTGACGGCGCTGGTCATCGGCTGACGCCGCGACCCGCCGCCCGGAGGGTCAGCGGTTCTTCTGGTCGCGCTTGGCGGCCGCCCGTCGCTGAGCCCGGTTGACCCCGTCACCTGCACCACCGGCTCGACCGCGGGCCCGAGGCGCGGCCTGCGCCCCGTCCTCGCCGTCCAGCGAGGGAGCGGAGTACTCGAGCTCACCGACGCGCTGGTCGAGGCCCGGCACCTTGAACGCCGCCGCCGCCTCGGACGGGGCGACCGGGGCCTCCTCGTCCGGCACGTCGTCGTCGCCGGACGAAGCCGTCGACGCCCCTGCCGACGCCCCTGCCGACGCCGTGACGGCGGCCGCAGTGGCCGGCGCGGCCGGCGCGCCGGCGGTCACCGGCTCGTCCTCGGCGCCGCCGACCACCGTGACCCCTGCGGGCGGCTGAGGGACCGCCGCGGTCAGCTGGGCGGCGAAGACGAGCCGGACCGTCTCCTCCTTGATGCCCTCGGTCATGGCCTGGAACATGTCGTAGCCCTCGCGCTGGTACTCCACCAGGGGGTTGCGCTGCGCCATCGCGCGCAGGCCGATGCCGTCCTGCAGGTAGTCCATCTCGTACAGGTGCTCACGCCACTTGCGGTCGATGACGCCCAGCACGACGCGCCGCTCGAGCTGACGCATCAGCGCCGGGCTCATCTCCTCCTCGCGGGCGTCGTAGGCCAGACGCACGTCGGCCACGAGCTCCTGCACCAGGTTCTCGGTGCTCAGCGAGCTGCCGTGCTCGGCCTCGACCTCCTCCGCCTCGACCCCCACGGGGTACAGGGCGCGCAGCTGCTGCCACAGCAGCTCCAGGTCCCACTCGTCCGGGTGCGAGCCCGCGGTCGCCGCGCGGACGTAGCCCTCGACGACGTCGCCGGCGAAGTGACGGACCTCCTCGCCCAGGTCGGCGCGCTCGAGGACCCGGCGGCGCTCCTTGTAGATGACGGTGCGCTGCATGTTGAGCACGTCGTCGTACTTGAGGACGTTCTTGCGGATCTCGAAGTTGCGGCTCTCGACCTGCTTCTGGGCGTTCTCGATCGACTTGGACACCATCCCGGACTCGATGGGGGTGTCGTCGGGGATCCCGGCCCGGGTGAGGAACGACTCCACGAGGCCCGAGTTGAACATCCGCATCAGGTCGTCGGTGAGGGCCAGGTAGAACCGGCTCTCGCCGTCGTCACCCTGACGGCCGGAGCGACCGCGAAGCTGGTTGTCGATGCGACGGGACTCGTGGCGCTCGGTGCCCAGGACGTACAGACCACCCGCCTCGAGGACGAGCTCGGCGTCGGCCTTGACGGCGTCCTCGGCGCGCTTGACCTCTTCCGGCCAGGCGGCCTCGTAGGCCTCGGGGTCCTCGTTGGGGTCCAGGCCCCGGTCGGCCATCGCGGCGACCGCCATGAACTCGGCGTTGCCGCCCAGCATGATGTCCGTGCCGCGCCCGGCCATGTTGGTGGCGACGGTGACAGCACCGGGCCGTCCGGCCATGGCGACGACCTGCGCCTCGCGGGCGTGCTGCTTCGCGTTGAGGACCTCGTGGTCGATGCCGACCCGGGCCAGCTCCTTGGACAGCCGCTCGGACTTCTCCACGCTGGTGGTGCCGACCAGGATCGGCTGGCCCTTGCCGTGGCGCTCCACGATGTCCTCGATGACGGCCGTGTACTTGGCGTCCTCGGTCTTGTAGACGTAGTCCGGCTGGTCCTTGCGGACCATGGGCTTGTTGGTCGGGATCTCCACGACACCCATGCCGTAGATCTGGCTGAACTCGGTGGCCTCGGTCTGGGCCGTACCGGTCATGCCGCCGAGCTTGTCGTACATCCGGAAGTAGTTCTGCAGGGTGATCGAGGCCAGCGTCTGGTTCTCGCGCTGGATGACCACGCCCTCCTTGGCCTCGATCGCCTGGTGCATCCCCTCGGAGTACCGGCGCCCGGCCAGCATGCGGCCGGTGTGCTCGTCGACGATGTTCACGTCGCCGTCCACGACGACGTAGTCCTTGTCGCGGCGGTACAGCTCCTTGGCCTTGACGGCGTTGTTGAGGAAGCCGATGAGCGGGGTGTTCTCGGCCTCGTAGAGGTTGTCCACGCCCAGGTGGTCCTCGACGAGGCTGATGCCCTCCTCGCTGATGCCGACGGTGCGCTTCTTCTCGTCCACCTCGTAGTGGACGTCGCGCTCCATCTTCTTCGCGATCCGGGAGAACTCCGTGTACCACTTCTGCGGCTGCTCGACCGGGCCGGAGATGATGAGGGGGGTACGGGCCTCGTCGATGAGGATCGAGTCCACCTCGTCGACGATGGCGAAGTAGTGGTCGCGCTGGACCAGGTTCTGCAGGCTCTGGGCCATGTTGTCGCGCAGGTAGTCGAACCCGAACTCGTTGTTGGTGCCGTAGGTGATGTCGGCGGCGTAGGCGGTCCGGCGCTCGGCCGGGGTCTGCCCGTTGAGGATGACCGCGGTCTCCATGCCGACGAAGCGGAACACCCGCCCCATCAGGTCGCTCTGGTACCGCGCCAGGTAGTCGTTGACCGTGACCACGTGCACGCCCTTGCCCGTGAGGGCGTTCAAGTAGGCCGGAAGCGTGGCCGCGAGGGTCTTGCCCTCGCCGGTCTTCATCTCGGCGATGTTGCCCAGGTGCAGCGCGGCGCCGCCCATCAGCTGCACGTCGAAGGCCCGGAACCCCAGCGTCCGACGGGCGGCCTCGCGGACGGTGGCGAACGCCTCGGGCAGCAGCCGGTCGAGGGTCTCCCCGTCGGCGAGGCGCTGCTTGAAGCGGTCGGTCTCCTCGCGCAGCTCCGCATCGCTCATCGCGACGAAGTCGTCCTCGATGGCGTTGACCTGGTCGGCGGTCTTGGCAAGGCGCTTGACGATCTTGCCCTCGCCCACCCTGAGCATCCGGTCGATGAATCCCACGGGCTGCATGGTAGACGCCGAGGCTGGGGGCGGATCACACCGACGCGTCGGCCCCCGCCGTGGCCCGGACGGCGTCCGCGAGCGCTGTGGCCGCGTCCCCCACGGGCTCGACCTCGACCCGGTCGCAGCCGCACCAGCGCCCCAGGCGCGCGCACTCCCGCCCCAGCGCCACCACGTCGTCTCCGTCCGCGCCGGGCTCGGCCCACGCGGAACGGACCTGCAGGACACCCCGCGCGCGGTCGGCCTTCAGGTCGACGCGGGCCACGAGGCGACCGCGGTGCAGGAACGGCAGCACGTAGTAGCCGTGCACCCGGCGGGCGGCCGGGACGTAGATCTCCAGCCGGTACCGGAACCCGAACAGCCGTTCCACCCGCGGCCGGTGCCAGACGAGCGGGTCGAAGGGTGCGAGCAGGGTGCCGGCGCCGTCCCAGCCCGACGACGCCCGGGGCAGGGCCACGTCGACGTGGCGCCAGGCCGGGGCCGGTCCGCCACCCGCTCCCCATCCCTGGACCTGGACCGGCAGGAGCCGACCGGCCTCGACGAGACGGGTGACCGCGTCCCGGGCCAGGGCCGGCGGCAGCCGGAAGTGGTCGCGGAGGTCGGCCAGCGTCCCCACGCCCTGGGCGCGTCCGGCGAGGTCGACCAGGACGTCGGCGGCCTCGTCGGGGCCTGGCCACGGGGTCGTCAGCGCCTGCACGGGCCAGACCCGCTCGGGCCGGTCGTAGCGGCGCTCGAACTGCTCGGTCCGACCGGCCGAGGCCACCCGTCCGGACCAGAACGCGAACTCCACGGCCCGCTTGACGTCGCTCCAGTTCCAGCCCCAGTGGTCCGTGCGCCGGGTGTGACCCGGCTCGAGGTGCTGCTGGAGCTGCCGGGCGGTCAGGGGCCCGTCGGCCAGGACGTCGACGACGGCGTCCAGCAGCTCGGGACGCCGCCGCGCGACCTCGACCATCCCCGACCAGGCGCCCGCCTCGGCCTCGCGCATCCGCCACCGCAGGGCCGACAGCGCCTCGGCCCCGACGAACGACGCCTCGTGGCCCCAGTACTCCCACGCCACCGGACGACGTCCCGGGCCGGTCGACGTGGCCCGGTCGAGGACCCGGCGGTCGTAGTCACCCAGCCGCGACCGGACCGGCAGCAGGTGCGCCCGGGCCAGCACGTTGACCGAGTCGATCTGCAACGCCCCGAGCCGCCCGACGAGCCGGCGGACGTGACCGCGGTCCGTGCCCGGGCCCGGGCCCGGTGAACCGGTCAGACCCGTCGCGGAGAGCGCGAGGCGGACGGCTTGGTCCTGGGTCAGGGTCTGACCGGGCGGCACGGTCGGCGTCGTCGGCGTCACGCGGACGAGTGTGGCCGTCGGCACCGACGGCGCGTGCCCGGCCGGGCCCCGTCGCGCGGGACCCGGCCGGACGTCGCGTCAGCCCGCCCGGGCGACGACCGGGACGTCGGGGTCGCGGTCGTCCTCCCCGGCGGTGCCGGCGTCCTCGCTGAGCCGGATGACGCCGTAGCTCCAGCCCTTGCGGCGGTACATGGCGCTGGGGCGGCCGTCCGCGGCGTCGACGAAGAGGTAGAAGTCGTGGCCGACGAGCTCCATCTCGTACAGCGCCTGCTCGACCGTCATCGGGACGGCCGGGTGGACCTTCTCGCGGATCTCGACGGGCGAGCCGTCCAGCGGGTCGACGTCCTCGGCCCCGGGGTCGGGGGCCGCGTCGACGTCACCCACGGGCTGGGTCGGCGTCGTCGCCATGTCGGGCGTGCCGTTCAGGCCGGTGCCGTCGGGGAGCAGCTCGCGCGGCGCCTCGAGGTCCATCCCCTCCCAGCGGGCACTGGCGTGCGTGAGGGACTCCGGGGCGTGCCTACCGTGATGCACCTTGCGCCGGTCGCGCGCACGCCTGAGCCGTTCGTACAGCTTGGCCAGGGCCAGGTCGAGGGCCGCGTACGGGTCTGCCGCGTTCGCCTCACCCCTGACGACGGGTCCCCTGCTGTGGACGGTGAGCTCGATCCGGTGGGCCGCCGACGTCTGCCGAGGGTTCTTCTCCTCGCTGACCACCGCGTCTATGCGGTGGCACTGCGGACACAGCTGCTCGACCTTCTCGACCTTCTCCTCGAGGTGGCGACGGAACCGGTCGGGCACTGTGGTGTGCCGGGCGGTCACGGTGACGTCCATGGAACCTCCTGAGATCAGTTGCCTTCGTTCGGCTGCACGAGGTCCGTGCAGGTCAGGGTGGTGGTCCCCGCAGGTCGCGAGCTCACGCGACCACGCCGTCAGGGCCGCAGCACCACCTCCTCCGTCGTCGCTGACGCAGAAGGCCGCGGCCCCTCGGGGACCGCGGCCTGCTCCATGACGGAACGTTAGTCCTGCTCGACTCTCAGGTGGAAGTCGGGGGGTGTGTGATCACTCACGCGGACGCCACGACACCGGCCCCCAGCACCTTCAGACCGCCCTCCCGCAGCGCTGCCGCGACCGCCTGCACCGTGGCCCCGGTCGTCACCACGTCGTCGACGACGACGACCGCGCTCGACCGCCTGACCCCCGCCGACCCGATCCGGCGCGAGCTGGTCTCGAAGGCGCCGGCCAGGTTGTCGGCCCGCTCCTCGCGGTCCAGGCCCCCCTGGTCGGCCACCGCACGGGTGTGGCGCAGCAGCTGGACCGCCTGCACCTGCGCACCGGCGGCGCGCAGCAGCCGTGCCGCGTCCTCCGCCAGGTCCGGGGTGGGTCGGGCGCCCCGGCGCAGCACCGACACCAGGCGCACCGGAGGGGCGACGAGCAGCAGGGGCGGGTCGTGGGGACCCGTCCCCGGACCCCAGGCGACCTCGACCACGGCGCGGGCCACGGCCCGGGCCAGGACGACGCCCACGTCACGCCGGCCGGACTCCTTGGCCGCCACGACCAGACGCCGGGCCGGGCCCCGCCACGCCGCCGACGCGACCACCGTGGTGCCGTCGGCCAGCGGGCGCCGCAGCAGCGGACCGCGGAGCAGCCGGTCGCGGCAGGCGGGGCAGACCACCTCGTCCACCGCACCGCAGCCCGGGCAGCTCAGCGGGACCAGCAGGCCGCCCCACGTCCGACCCCGTCGGCGAGGGGTCGCGCCCTGCGTCGTCACGAGACCGAGCATGACCGCTCCCCCGGCCGGCCGGCCGGGCGCCGCGGCCGGCCTGTGGACGGGGTCAGCCGCCGTGCGCCGGGGACACGCCGAACGGCCCGTCGAGCCACAGGCTGCCCGAGCGACGCAGCACCGTGCCGTCGGCCGTGCCCACCACCACCGTCCGCTCGCCGAGCGCGGCGGTCACCGACACCGCACCGGGGGTCGGGGCCAGGGGCTCGGTGAGCCCGCCCACCTGCACGACCACCGGGCGCAGCGGCTCCTCGCCGGTGCGCCCGAGCACCACCACCTCGTCGTCGCTGACCCAGGAGGCGTCGACCGCGTCGGCGAGCTCGGGCGCGACGTCGAAGGCCGCCTGGGACAGGGACAGCGGTCGGCCCGTCGTCGCGTCGCGGCGCACCCCGCGGACCTGGACCTGCACGGCGCCGTCCGCCCGGGCCAGCACCACCAGCACCCGCGTGCCGTCCCGGCTGACGCGCAGCGCCCGCACCTCGTCGCCCGCCCCGAGCCAGCGGGCCTCCACCGGGACCACGGCCGCGGCCGCGGCGAGCACCTGGGGCACCTCGTCACCGGCGGGGTCGCCCTGGCTGACCGTCCACACCCAGGACTGCCCCGGCGGGTCGAACGAGGGGGTGGTGAGGTCGCGTCCGGTGACCAGCTCGACGGCGGCGGCGCCGGGTTGCTGCACCCACAACGACCCCCGGGTGGCGTCCAGCCCGGCCACCGAGTCGCCGTCCTGCGCGACGGCCAGGCCGGTCCGCACCTGCTCGGCCACGCCCTCGGTTCCCGCCAGCGGGGACGCGCCGTCCAGGTCCAGCCGCAGCACCGACGAACCGGCCGGGGCCAACGGCCGTCCGCTCGCGTCCAGCTCCACCGCGACACCCGGGGCCACGTCCGGCGGGGCGACCTCGCCCCCGCCCTCGGCGACGACGTCACCTGCGGGCGCCGTCGCCCCCGCCGTCGCGTCCACCGGGGCCGCGGCCTCAGGCTCGCTGCCGGCACCCGCGGCGTCCGCGTCGGCAGGGTCCACGTCGGCAGGGTCCGCGTCGGGCTCGGTCGCCGGCGCCAGCACCAGCGGTCGGGAGTCCACCCCCGGGTCGACCACGAGGGTCGGGGAGCCCAGGGTGTCGCCGCCGTCGGGGTCCTCCACCTGGACGCCGTCCACGGTCATCCGCACGCTGGAGACCCCCGGCACCGCGCGCAACGTCTGCCGCAGCTGGGCCAGCAGCACCGCACGGGACCGGACGTCGGCCAGCAGCACCTCGTCGGTGAGGTCGACCGTCGCGACGCCGTTCTCGACCTGCACGCTGGACAGGTCGAGCCTGGTCCCGGCGGGCGCGGCGGACTCCAGTGCCCCCAGGTACGGCGCGCTGGGCCCGGCGAGCAGCGCCCTCGTCAGCGACGTGGCCGACGACGAGAGCTGGGGGAACCAGCGGACGTCCGGGACCAGGTAGGTCTCGGTGGGGTCGGTGAAGTACACGCCGAACGCGGTGAGCACCCGGTCGCGGTCCACCTCGCTGACCAGCACCCCGGGGGGCAGGGCCGCGATGCGCCACTCACCGCCCACCCGGACCAGGTCGAACGGGAGCTCCTCCACGGCGGGTCGCTGCTCGGTGTACCGCCCGGACTCGTCGATCCGGCCGACCACGCTGGCCCGCACCGAGATCGAGACCGCGTCCCCGTCGCCGACCACCGGGCCGAACGTCAGCAGGTTCTCGTAGACCACGGTGCGCTCGGTCGGTCGCCACGACCCGGCCCCCGGCGCGAGGAACTCGCGCGCCACCGTGAAGTCGTCCAGCCCCGCCACGGCGGCCAGGAACCCCTCGACCAGCTGCCGCTCGTCGGCGCCGGCCGCCGGTCCGGCTGCCGTCACCCGCAACGCGGAGCGGGCGCCCTGCTGGTCCACGTCCCCGCCCGCCTCCACGCGCCCCGAGGAGGGGATCGACACGCACCCGCTCAACGTCAGCAGCGCCGCCACGAGGCCGGCCAGCACGACGGGCAGCCCTCGGCGCCGGCGCCGGTCGTCCCGGTGCTCCGCCGTCACCGGACCACCTCGGTGGTCGGGGACGGCGCCGAGGCCAGGACGTCGGGCGGCGGGACGGGGATGGAGGAGGGGTGCCCCACGGCGTGCGGCTGGCGGGGACCCGGACCAGGGCCGTGGTCGTCGACCGGGACGTCCGGACGGGCCCGGAGGGGGCCCTCGCCCGGGTCGGCCCCGTTGCGGCGGGGCACGGTGAGCACGAAGTGCGCGCCCTGCCCCGGTCGGCCCCAGACGTCGATCCGACCGCCGTGCAGGCGGGCGTCCTCCAGCGAGATGGCCAGGCCCAGCCCCGTCCCGCCGCTCGTGCGGGCCCTCGCCGGGTCGGCGCGCCAGAACCGGTCGAACACCCGCTCCAGCTCCGTGCTGTCCAGACCGATGCCGTGGTCGCGCACCCCGACGGCCACCGACTGCGCGTCGGAGGCCACGGTGACGGTGACGTCGCTGCCCTCCGCGTGCTCCACGGCGTTGGACACCAGGTTGCGGACGACCCGGGCCACCCGGCGCCGGTCCACCTGGCCCATCACGGGCTGCTGCGGCCCCACGGTGCGCAGCCCGACGCCGCGGGAGGTGGCCAGCGGGGCGCAGACGTCGACGGCCTGCCGCACGACCGCGACGACGTCGACCGCCTCGACGTCGAGCTCGGCGGCCCCGGCGTCGAAGCGGCTCACCTCGAGCAGGTCCGCGAGCAGGGCCTCGAACCGGTCGATCTGACCCTGCAGCAGCTCGACGCTGCGGGCCGTGTCGGGGTCGAACTCGTGCCGCTTGTCGTGCAGCAGGTCCGCCGCCATCCGGATGGTGGTGAGCGGGGTCCGCAGCTCGTGGCTGACGTCGCTGACGAACCGCTGCTGCAGCTGCGACAGCTCCTCCAGCTGCACGATCTGCCGCTGCAGGCTGTCGGCCATCGCGTTGAAGCTGCGCGACAGCAGCGCGAGGTCGTCCTCGCCCCGCTCGAGCATCCGCTCGTCGAGGGCCCCGGCGGAAAGCCGCTGGGCCGTCCCCGCCGCCTCGCGGACGGGTTCGACCACCAGCCGCGTCACGAGCCACGCGATCCCGCCGACCAGCAGCACCAGCACGAGCTGGCCCAGCAGGAACGCGCGCTCCACCACCAGCAGGTTCTGCTGCTCGGTGTCGAGGCGGTAGACCAGGAACAGGTCGTACTCCCCCGACAACGGCAGCACCACGCGCGAGCCGACGGCGATGGCGGGCGACCCGTCGTCGGCCTCGGAGCTGGAGCGGACCTGCAGCAGCTGCGACTGCTGGCGGTCCGGGTCGGCCGCGACCGCGTCGCGGAGCTCGTCGGTGACGGTGGTGGGCAGCAGGCTCTCGCTGAAGGTCTCCCGCAGCGTGGCCGCGCGCTGGTTGCCGGCGGCCCGCAGCAGCACGACCTCCCGCAGCCGGGTGGTCCCGGAGCCCTCCAGCCGAGGCAGCAGGTCGTCCACCAGCAGCTGCTCGGCCTCGGCGTCCTGCGCGGAGGCCTGGTCGAACGCCTCCTGGGCGCGGGCCACCTGCGCCTGGGACTCCACGAGGGCGAACTGCCGGCGCTGCTCGGCCAGCCCGCTCGCCACGTCCTGCAGGACGAACTGGCTGAGCGCGACCACGACGATGGTGCCGAGCGCCACCGTGAGCAGGACGACGCGGACCTGCAGGGACCGCCGCCACCTGCTCGCGAGACCGCCGACGGGGCTGCGCAGCGTCAGCTCCCCGGTCGGGGCAGGTCGGGAGCGACGGCGACCGGTGCCTCGAGCAGCGGTGCACCCGGCGCCGCACCGTCGGAGGTGGTGGTCCCGGCGTCCGCCGAGCCCGCGCGGTAGCCGACGCCGCGCACGGTGAGCACGAACCGCGGGTTCTCCGGGTCGCGCTCGATCTTGGCCCGCAGCCGCTGGACGTGGACGTTGACCAGACGGGTGTCCGCGGCGTGCTGGTAGCCCCAGACCTGCTCCAGCAGCGCCTCGCGGCTGAACACCTGCCAGGGCTTGCGCGCGAGCGCCACCAGGAGGTCGAACTCCAGCGGGGTCAGCGACACGGACTCGCCCGCACGGGTGACGCTGTGCCCGGGCACGTCCACGACGAGCTCACCGATGCGCAGCACCTCGGGCGTCACGGAGTCGGTGCGGCGCAGCCGGGCCCGCACCCGCGCGACCAGCTCCTTGGGCTTGAACGGCTTGACCACGTAGTCGTCCGCGCCGGACTCCAGCCCGAGGACCACGTCCACGGTGTCCGAGCGGGCCGTCAGCATGACGATCGGCGTGCCGGACTCCGCCCGGATCTGCTGGGCCACGCTGATGCCGTCCAGGCCGGGGAGCATGACGTCGAGCAGCACGACGTCGGGCTTGCGCAGCCGGAACTCCTCCAGCGCCTTGGACCCGTCGGCGCAGAACACCGCGTCCAGGCCCTCGCCCCGCAGCACGATGCCGAGCATCTCCGACAGGGCGGGGTCGTCGTCGACCACCAGTACTCGACCTCGCATCGCTCCATCATGGGGCATCCGTCCCGTGGCGGGACCAGACCCGCCGAGGCTCGTGGCACGATGACTCCTCCGGTGGGGCCCGACGGGTCGGCCGGCGAACCGACCGGGGAGGACTGCTCTTGTGACGACACCACCGACGGGCGGACCCGGCAGCGGCTGGTCCGTCCCCGAGACCGGTGCCGCGTCCTCCGGCTGGGGACCGCCGCCCGGCGCCCCGGCGCCCGGCAGCGGGTCCACGGCGCCCGGTCAGCCCGGTCGGCCCGCGCAGCCCGGTCAGCCCGCGCAGGCCCAGGGCTGGGGGCAGATGACCGGCCCCGGGCAGCAGCCTTACGGCAGCGTGCTCACCCGCCGCGGCATCATCGCCCTGAAGCCGCTCGGGTTCGGCGACTTCTTCGACGGCGGGTTCCGCGCCATCCGGCACAACCCGCGCGCGATGATCGGGCTGTCGGCCCTGGTGCTGGGCGTCACCAACATCCTCGTCGCCCTCCCCCTGGTGGGCGTGTTCAGCACGACCGCGTTCACCGACCCGACGGCCGAGCTGACCGACGACGACGCGCTCGCCATCGGTGGCAGCCTGCTGGCGCTCATCCCCACCGGGTTCCTGCAGAGCATCGCCGTCATCGTCCTGACCGGGATGCTCATCCTGTCGGTCACCCAGAGCGTGGTCGACCGCCGGCTCAGCATCGGGCAGCTGTGGCACCGGGCCCGCGGCCGGGTCTGGCCGTTGATCGGCTGGTCGCTGCTGCAGTCGGTCGGCCTCTCGTTGCTGGTCGCGCTCGCCCTGGCCCCCGGGATCGTCCTGCTGGTGCTGCAGGAGTTCGCCGGCGGGGCCGCGGCCCTGGTGCTCCTCGGGATCGGCGTGTTCGTGCTCTCCGTCTGGCTGGGCGTGAAGCTGCTGTTCGTCCCCGTGCTGATCGTCGTCGAGCGCCTCGGCATCGTCGCCTCCGTGAAGCGGTCGTGGACGCTCACCAGGGGCGCGTTCTGGTGGACGCTGCTGCTGATGTTCCTCACGGTGATCCTGACCTCGATCGTGTCGCAGGTGCTGGCCACGCCGTTCGCCTTCGTCGGCGCACTGGGCCTGACCCTGCTCGAGAGCGACCCGCTGCTGGGGGCCGCGGTGTACGCGGGGGCGGTCAGCCTGGGCACCACGGTGGGCCTGGTGCTGTCCGTGCCGTTCCTCGCCGCGGTCATCGCCCTGCTGTACGTCGACCGCCGCATCCGGCTCGAGGGCCTGGACGTGGCGCTGGCCCGCACCCTGGAGGACGAGCAGGCGTGACCTCCCTGCTCCCGGCGGTCGTGGACCCCGACCGCGAGACCGCGCGCCGGTGGGCGGTGGAGGAGCTGACCGACCAGGCGTACGTCCGGGCCCAGCCCAACCTGCTGCAGCAGGCGATCACGTGGGTGCTCGAGCGGCTCGACGAGCTGCTCACCGCCGCCGGGGCCGCCACCGGCGGGCTGGGGCTCGTCGTGGCCATCGCCCTGTTCGCCGCGCTGGTGGTCCTGGCGCTGCTGCTGGCCGGCCCCCTCCGGCGTCGGGCCGGCACGCGACGCCGCAGCGACGGCGGGGTGTTCGGGGCCACCGCGATGACCGCGGCGCAGCACCGCAGCGCCTCGGTGCAGGCGGCGGCCGACGGCCGCTGGGCCGCGGCCGTGCAGGAACGGTTCCGGGCCACGGCCCGGTCGCTGGAGGAACGCGTCGTCCTGGACGTCCGCCCCGGACGCACGGCCGACGAGGTCGCGGTCGAGGCCGGCGCGCTCATGCCCGATGCCGCGGACGGGCTGCGGCGGGCGGCGAGGGCCTTCGACGACGTGACGTACGGCGAGCGCCCCGGTGACGAGCAGGGCTACGCCGCCGCCGTCGAGGCCGACGACGCCGTCACCCGGAGCCGACCCGCGGGGCTGCTCACCGCCGCTGCGGCCACGCCGTGAGCGTCGGGCCGACGACGGCGACGGGACCCGCGCCCGGGGACGCCACGGGCTCCGGCACGGGGCTGGACGGTCGCACCGACCTCGCGTTCGCGGCGGAGCCCGGCGGGGGCGACGCGCCCGGCGAGGTCGGGCCCGACGGGAGCGGTGACGGTCCCCGGCGCCCCGTCGTCCTCTGGTGGCGACGCAACCGCTCGCTGGTGGGCATCGCCGTCGTGGTGCTGCTGGGACTGGCCCTGGCGGTCGCCCTGACCCCCCGGGGCAGCGGCGACCCCCTGGCGCCGGACAACCCCGCGCCTGACGGGTCCCGCGCCCTCGCCCAGGTCCTGGGCCGGGAGGGCGTCGACGTCCAGGAGCGGTCGGGGCTGCAGGACGTGGTCGAGGCCGCGGCGCCGGGCACGACGCTGCTGGTGCTCCAGTCCTCGTTGCTGGCGCCGGACCAGCTGCGCGAGCTTCGGGGCACCGGGGCGGACCTGGTGCTGGTCGACCCGCCGCTGCCGGTCCTGCAGGTGCTGGCCCCCGAGCTCAGCCTGGGCGGGGCGTCGCCGGACTACACCGCCGCCCCCGGCTGCGACGACCCCGACGCCGTGGTGGCGGGCGACGCGCGCGGCGGCGGCAGCCGCTACGTGGCCGCGGACGCCGCGCCGGTCCCAGGCGTCGAGCGGGAGGCCGTGTCGCCGACCGCCGTCGTCGCCGTCTGCTACGCCCCGGGGACCGGCACCAACCCCGACGCGGGCTCCTACGCCGTCGTGGACGACCCCGAGCAGGGACGCCGGGTCGTGGTGCACGGGCAGCCCGACGTGCTGACGAACCAGTGGCTGGCCGAGGAGGGCAACGCGGCGCTGGCGCTGCGGAGCCTGGGCCGCCACGACACCCTGCTCTGGTACCGGGCCGACCCCTTCGACGTGGCCCTGGACGACGGCTCCGAGGCCGGGCCCAGCGCCGTCGAGCTGCTCCCCAGCTGGGTGGGCTGGGGCGCCGTCCAGCTGCTCGTGGTGGCCGCCGTGGCCGTGCTGTGGCGCTTCCGCCGGCTCGGTCGCCTGGTCCCCGAGCGGCTGCCCGCCGTGGTCCGCTCCGCGGAGACCACCGAGGGCCGGGCCCGGCTGTACCGGGCCGCGGGCGCCCGGGCGACCAGCGCCCAGGTGCTGCGCCGCGCCTGCGCGGGGCGCCTGGCGACCCGGTTGTCGACCGGGTCGGTCTCCGACCCCGCCACCGTCGCCCGGCTGGCCGCAGCGGCCAGCGGCCGCGACCCCGTCTCCGTCGGGCTCCTGCTCGACGGTCCCGCTCCCACCGACGACGCGGGCCTGGTCAGGCTCGCGGACGACCTGGACCGACTCGAACGAGAGGTGACCCACCGGTGAGCGAAGAGCCGGATCGCACGAGCTCGGACGCACCCGCGTCCTGGGGCTCCGCACCGACCACCGACCCGAGGGCCGCGCTGCAGCGTGTGCCCGTCGAGGTGGCCAAGGCGGTGGTCGGGCAGCAGGCCGTGGTCACGGGCCTGGTCATCGCGCTGCTGTGCCGCGGCCACGTGCTGCTGGAGGGGGTCCCCGGTGTCGCCAAGACCCTGACGGTGCGCGCCCTGTCGGCGGCGCTGCGGCTGGAGACCAGCCGGGTGCAGTTCACGCCCGACCTGATGCCCGGTGACGTCACCGGCTCGCTGGTCTACGACAGCCGGACCGGCGAGTTCAGCTTCCGCGAGGGCCCGGTGTTCACCAACATCCTGCTCGCGGACGAGATCAACCGGACGCCGCCCAAGACCCAGGCCTCGCTGCTGGAGGCCATGGAGGAGCGCCAGGTCAGCGTGGACGGCAAGCCCCGCATGCTGCCCGACCCGTTCATCGTCGCGGCCACCCAGAACCCGGTGGAGTACGAGGGCACGTACTCCCTGCCGGAGGCCCAGCTGGACCGGTTCCTGCTCAAGCTGACCATGCCCCTGCCCGAGCGCGACGCCGAGGTCGAGGTGCTCAACCGCCACGCCCACGGCTTCGACCCCCGGGACCTCGTCGCAGCCGGGCTGGAGCAGGTCGCCGGGCCCGAGGACCTGAGGGCCGGGCAGGCCGCGGTGGCCCGCGTGCAGGTCGGTCGCGAGGTGATGGCGTACGTCGTCGACATCGCCCGCGCCACCCGCAGCTCCCCGTCGCTGTCGCTGGGCGTGTCCCCCCGCGGCTCGACCGCCCTGATGTCGACCGCGCGGGCCTGGGCCTGGTTGACCGGGCGGGACTACGTCACGCCCGACGACGTCAAGGCCATGGCGCGGGCGACCCTGCGCCACCGGGTCCAGCTGCGCCCGGAGGCCGAGCTCGAGGGCGTCTCGGTGGAGTCGGTCCTGGACTCGGTCCTCGCCTCGACCCCGGTGCCGCGCTGACGTGAGCGGGCTGACGTGAGGGCCGACATGAGGGCCGACGGGAGGGCGCCGGCATGACCGTGACCGGGCGCGCCGTCCTGCTGGCGCTGCTCGGGCTGGTGCCGGTGGTGCTGGTCCCGGGCTGGACCACGCTGCTGGGGTGGCTCGCTGTCCTGGTCGTGGTCGTGGTGGCCGACCTGCTGCTGGCGGCGTCCCCGCGCGTCCTCGTGCTCGAGCGCGAGCCGCTGGGGTCGGTCCGCCAGGAGGAGCCGACCGCGAGCAGCGTCGTGATCGGGAACCCCGGCCGTCGACGGCTGCGAGCCGTGGTCCGTGACGCCTGGCAGCCCTCGGCGGGCGCCAGCCCGTCGCGCCAACGGGTCACCGTCCCGGCCGGTGAGCGGCGGCGCGTCACCACCGCGCTGGTGCCCACCCGACGCGGCGACCGGTTGAGCCCCGGCCTGGCCGTGCGCAGCCTGGGCCCGCTCGGGGTGGCCGCCCGGCAGCGCAGCCTCGACCTGCCCGGTCGGTTGCGCGTGCTGCCGCCGTTCCGCTCGCGCCGCCACCTGCCGAGCCGCCTGGCCCAGCTGCGCGAGATCGACGGCAAGTCCGCCGTGCAGCTGCGCGGGCAGGGCACCGAGTTCGACTCCCTGCGTGAGTACGTGGACGGCGACGACGTCCGGTCGATCGACTGGCGGGCCACGGCGCGCCGGCAGACCGTGGTCGTGCGCACCTGGCGCCCGGAGCGCGACCGCCGCGTCCTGATCGTCATCGACGCCGGTCGCACCGCGGCGGCGCGCGTGGGCGACGAGCCCCGCCTCGACGCCGCCATGGACGCGGCGCTGCTGCTGGCCGCCCTGGCCTCGCGCGCCGGGGACCGGGTGGACCTGCTGCTGCACGACCGGCGCGTGGTCGGCCGGGTCGAGGGCGCCTCCCGCTCCGACCTGCTCCAGCGGATGGTCGACGTGATGGCGCCGGTGGACCCGGCCCTGGTCGAGTCGGACTGGTCCATGGTGGCCGCCCAGGTGCGCGGTCGGCTGAGCCGACGCAGCCTGGTGGTGCTGCTGACGCCGCTGGAGGCCGGGAGCGTGGACTCCGGGCTGCTGCCGGTCCTGGCGCAGCTCAGCCGGCGCCACGCCCTGGTCGTCGCGTCGGTGGGCGACCCCGAGCTGACCGAGATGGCCGGCCGTCGCGGCGACGCGACGGCGGTGTACGACGCCGCCGCCGCGACCCGGTCGCAGCTGGACGCCGAGACCGTCACGGGCTGGGTGAACCGGCTCGGCGTCGAGGTGGTGCGCGGCGACCCCGAGTCGTTGCCCCCGGCGCTGGCCGACCGCTACCTGGCCATGAAGGCCGCCGGTCGCCTCTGAGGCGTCAGGTGCGCCGGGCCGGCCGGACCCTCGTCCGGTCCGCGACGGGCCACAGGCCCTCGCGGCGTGCCCGGCTCAGCCGGCGACGAGGTCCCGGTCGCCGCGCAGCTCCTTGCGCAGGTCGCCCGTCTCACCCGCCCGGACGGCCCGGCGGCCCAGGACCACGACGTAGGCCACGAAGGCGGCCCACACCACGAAGCCGATGGCGATCCGCGCCCACGTCGGCAGCGGGGACGGCGTCACGTAGGCCTCCACCACGCCGGACAGGAACAGCACCGGGATCAGGCCCACGGCGATGCCGATCATGGCCCGGCCCTCCTGGCCCAGGGCGTCCAGGCGGGAGCGGGGGCCCGGGTCGATCCAGGCCCAGAACAGCCGCAGCCCCGCGGCCAGCGCGACGAACACCGCAGTGAGCTCCAGCAACCCGTGCGGGGTGATGAGGCCGAAGAACAGGTCGAGGCGGTCGCAGGAGGCCATCAGGCCCCCGGTGGACCCGACGCCGATCGCGTTCACCACGAAGACGTAGACGGGGAACACCCCGGTGATGCCGAAGGCGATGGACTGCGCCGCCACCCACACGTTGTTGGTCCACACCTGGCCGGCGAAGGACGCGGCCGGGTTCTCGGAGTAGTACGACTCGAACCGGACCTCGCACAGCTGGCGGATCTCGGCGTCGGAGGCCAGGGAGGCCTGCACGTCCGGGTTGGCCGCGACCCACCAGCCGGACGCCGTGCCGATGAGCACGAACGACAACGCCACCAGGATGGTCAGCCGGCCGCTGCGGTACAGCGCGGCGGGGAACTCCAGCACGAAGAACCGGGCGATGTCGCGCCACACCGGCTCCCGCGAGCCGGTGACCGCCTGCCGGGCCTTGTTGACCAGCGTGGACAACCGGGCCACCAGCGACGGGTCCGGCGCGGAGGAGCGCACCACCGACAGGTGCGTGGAGACCCGCTGGTACAGCGAGACGAGCTCGTCGGCCTCGGTGGCGCTGAGCCGACCGCGCTTCACGAGCTGCTCCAGCCGTGCCCACTCCCCCGAGTGCGCCTGCACGAAGGCGTCGACGTCCACGACGGCGACCCTAGTACGGGCCCGTCCGGGGCCGGGGCGGCGGTGGGCACGACGGCGTGCGCGCCACCCGGATAGCCTGCAGCCGTGAGCATGCTGGTGACCGGGGACGCCGTCGTGCTGGAGCTGCCGCCCGCGGGGCTGGGCACCCGGCTGCTCGCCATCTTCATCGACGTGGTCGTCCACCTCGTCGTCCTGGCCGTGCTGTTCTACTCCCTCGGCGGCTTCGTCATGTCCCTGGACGGCGCCGGGTTCGCCGCCGTCAGCCTGACGCTCGTGGTGCTGGTGCTGGTGGTCCTGCCGGCGACGGTGGAGACGCTGAGCCACGGCCGTTCGCTGGGCAAGCTGGCCCTGGGCCTGCGCGCGGTGCGCGACGACGGCGGACCGATCCGGAGCCGGCACGCGATCGCGCGGGCCCTGGTGGGTTTCGGCGAGATCTACCTGGCGTTCGGCGCCCTGTCGGCGCCGTTCGTGCTCGGCACCCACCGCGCCAAGCGGCTGGGCGACATGGTCGCGGGCACCTACGTCATCAACGAGCGGACCGCCCTGCTCAGCGCGCCCATGGTCCAGATGCCGCCGGAGCTCGCCGGCTGGGCCGCGACCGCCGACCTGGGCCAGCTGCCCGGGCCGCTCAGCCTGGCCGCCCGGTCCTTCCTGTCCCGCCTGGACGGTCTGTCGCCGCAGGCCCGCGACCAGCTGGGCGAGCGGCTCGCGGCCGACATGTCCGGCCTCGTGTCGCCCCCGCCGCCGCCGGGCACGTCGCGGGAGCGGTTCATCGCGGCGGTGCTGGCCGAGCGCCGCGGCCGCGACAGCCGGCGGATCGCGTCGGAGCAGGCCCAGCTCCAGCGGCTGCGGGCCATGGCCGAGCACGCGCGCGGGGTCTGAGCGGCGCGTCGCTCCCTCGACCGGGCGGCGGGCTGATCGTCACCGAACCGAGATCACGAACGCCGCACGGCCTGCACCTCCCACCTGCCAGGCTTGGCGGCAGCGGCTCGGGGCGAGCCGCTCGACCGCTCGTCACAGGGGGAACACCATGAACGTCCGTCGCACCGGCCTGCTCGGCACCGTCGCCGCAGGCCTGCTCGTGTCCGTCGCCGCCCTGCCCGCCGTGGCCGTCCCGGCCACCATCACGTCCGTCCCCGGCGGGGCCGTGGCCGAGACGTCGGGGTGCACGGAGGCACGCGCCGCGGTGGAGA
Source organism: Aquipuribacter aurantiacus (assembly GCF_051216895.1). NCBI lineage: Bacteria > Bacillati > Actinomycetota > Actinomycetes > Micrococcales > Intrasporangiaceae > Aquipuribacter > Aquipuribacter aurantiacus. Next base: position 364,005 of record NZ_JBPKAO010000002.1, on the reverse strand, counting down.
CGTACCGGACGGGCACGGTCGCGCCGCAGGCCGCGGAGCTGGCCACGCGCGTCACCGAGGTCGAGGAGCTCCTGCTGCGGCTCGAGGTGGACGTCTCGGCCGCGGACGAGGCCCTCGAGCAGGCCCAGGAGGCCCTGACGGTGGCCGACGCGGCAGTGCTCACGGCCGAGGCGGAGCTCGCCACCGCGCAGGAGGGCGGCGACCCGGACGTCATCGCCGCCGCCCAGGCGACCCTGCTCGCCGCCACCGCCGCCCTCGACGAGGCCGCCGACGGGCTCGACGAAGCGGTCGACGCCGCGGACGCCGTCCGGTCGCAGCAGCGAGGCCTGCAGACCGAGCTGGCCGAGACCGTCGGCGTCTCCCAGCTCTGGACGGAGGTGGCGAGCGGGGGGCGTGGCATCGAGACCCCGCAGCAGCTGGCGGCCCACCTGATGGACCTGCGGGCCGTCGGCCTCGACGGGTACGCCGACCTCGTCGAGGACCTGGCCGCGGCCTGCTTCGACTTCACCGGCGACGAGGACGAGGAGGGGCGAGCGGTCCCGAGCGCACGGACCGCCACCCCGGTCACCGCCCGCGCCAGCTACACCGGCTGAGCCGGCCCACCGCGTCGCAGCACCGTCGACACCACGGCACCCTCCGTCGAGCAGCTCGACGGAGGGTGTCGTTGTGGAGGAACGGGTGGTGCGGGTGGGTCAGTAGCGGTAGGCGTCGGTCTTGTAGGGGCCGGCGACGTCGACGCCGAGGTACTCGGCCTGCGCCTTGCTGAGCTCGGTGAGCCGGACGCCGAGGGCGTCCAGGTGCAGGCGGGCCACCTTCTCGTCGAGCACCTTGGGCAGGACGTGCACGCCCAGGGGGTACTCGTCGCCGCGCGTGAACAGCTCGATCTGCGCCATCACCTGGTTGGTGAAGGAGTTGCTCATCACGAAGCTGGGGTGGCCGGTGGCGTTGCCCAGGTTGAGCAGGCGACCCTCGGACAGGACGATCACGCTGGTGCCGTCGCTGAAGGTCCACTCGTGGACCTGCGGCTTGATCTCGGTCCGGGTGATGCCGGGGGTCCGGGCCAGGCCGGCCATGTCGATCTCGTTGTCGAAGTGGCCGATGTTGCCCAGGATCGCCTTGTTCTTCATCCGGCCGATCTGCTCGGCCGTCACGACGTCCTTGTTGCCGGTCGCGGTGATGACGATGTCCGCGGAGCCGATGACGTCGTCCAGCGTCGCGACCTGGTAGCCGTCCATCGCGGCCTGCAGGGCGTTGATCGGGTCGATCTCGGTGACGATGACGCGGGCACCCTGGCCGCGCAGGGACTCCGCGGAGCCCTTGCCGACGTCGCCGTAGCCGCAGACCACGGCCACCTTGCCGCCGATGAGGACGTCGGTGGCGCGGTTGATGCCGTCGATGATCGAGTGGCGGGTGCCGTACTTGTTGTCGAACTTCGACTTCGTCACCGAGTCGTTGACGTTGATCGCGGTGAACAGCAGGGTGCCGTCACGCATCCGGTCGTACAGCCGCAGGACACCGGTGGTGGTCTCCTCGGTGACCCCCTTGATGCCCTCGGCCGTCGTGGTCCAGCGGCCGGGCTCGGCGGCGAGCGTGGCGCGCAGCGTCTCCAGGACGACCGCGTACTCCTCGTTGTCGTCCTCGGTCGTGGCGGGCACGGCGCCTGCGCCCTCGAACTCGACGCCCTTGTGCACGAGCATCGTGGCGTCGCCGCCGTCGTCGAGGATCATGTTCGGCCCGGTCGAGCCGGAGGCGTCGGCGGGCCAGCGGAGCACGGAGTCGGTGCACCACCAGTACTCCTCGAGCGTCTCGCCCTTCCAGGCGTAGACGGGGATGCCGGTCGGCGCCTCGGGGGTGCCCTCGGGCCCGACCACGATCGCCGCGGCGGCCGCGTCGTCGGTGGAGAAGATGTTGCAGGACGCCCAGCGGACGTCGGCGCCGAGCGAGACCAGGGTCTCGATGAGGACGGCGGTCTGCACGGTCATGTGCAGGGAACCGGTGATGCGGGCGCCGGCCAGGGGCGCCTTGCCGGCGTACTCCTCGCGCAGGGCCATCAGGCCGGGCATCTCGTGCTCGGCCAGGCGCAGCTGGTGACGGCCGGTCTCGGCCAGGGACAGGTCGGCCACGGCGTGGTCGATGACCCGGCCGTCGGCGGTGGTGTGGCTCGCGGCCAGCGCGGCTGCGCGGCCCGGAGGGGTGATGGAGGACATGGGGTGGATCCTTCCCGCGGCGTCGCCGCGTACGTCTGGGACCGCGTGTCGCTCGCGCGCAGCGCGGTCAGGTGTCTCCTCGCCCCGGCGTGACCCCTCTGGGCCCCTCGGCATCACCGACGCCGTGCGGGTCCCAGGTTAACCCGCCGACACCCACGAGCGGCGGCGCGGGCGCCACATGCAGCAGCCGACCGCCGTGGCGACCTGATGCCCGCGGTCGCAGCGGTGCTGGCACGCCTCGTGCGGCGTGGTCCTACCCCGCGGCGGAGCCCTGGTCCCCGGACGCCCACACCTCACGCAGGTCGGCCAGGTGCGGCGAGCGGGACGGGTCGATCCCTCCCCCCAGGGCCAGGTAGGTGGCGGCGAAGTCGGTGCGGGCCACCAGCGACGCGAGCCGCTCCAGCGGCCGCCCGGCAGGGGCGGCGAGCTCGCTGACCCGGACCCCCGCGTGGGAGGCGACCGCGCGGACCGGGCCGGCGTGGGGCGGGTCCTCGGTGTCCGACAGCAGCAGCAGTCGCAGGGACGGGCCCACCGGGCCGTCCATGAACGGGTCGGCGAACAACGGGTCCGCCCCCGGCGACCCGGTGACGGAACGACCGCCGGCGAAGGCCCCGTCGAACAGCGACACCACGTCGCCGGCGTCCTCCGGCAGCCGACCGCGGACGGCCGGCACCCGGGCCGTCCGCGCCAGCATCGACACCACGCGGGCCGCAGCCCCGTCGGCGGCGTCGCCGTCGCTCAGGACCACGGGCACGACACCGTCCAGCTCGAGCGCGAGCACCTTGGCGGGGTTGACGAAGCTCGCCGAGGTCGGCCGGCAGGTCTCGGCCTCCTCGTCGAGCCGGTCGGCCGCCGCGGCGAGGTCGCCGGCGCCGACGTCGAGGACGTCGGCGGCCCCGCAGGCCAGCAGCACCGGCGCCAGCAGCGACCACAGTCCCGTGCGGGACCCCGCGGCCGGCACACCGGGCACGCCCGTGCGCGGCACCGCCAGCACCGTGCCGCGCGCCCGGGCGGTGACGTCGGCGAGCGGGGAGCCCTCCCGGCAGACCGACACCAGGCGGGCGCCGCGGCGGCCCGCCTCGGCCGCGATCTGCAGCGGCTCGGGTGCCCGGCCGGACATCGACACCGCCACCACCAGGTCCAGCGCCCCGACCCAGCCCGGCAGCGGGCCGCCGCGTCGGCGTTGCACCGGTACCGACGACCCGGCCCCGGCCAGGGCGGCGACCACCTCGCCGACCACGGCGCTGCCGCCCAGACCGGCGACCAGCACCGAGCGGGGGCGACCGTCGTCGCGGACCCGGTCCAGGTCGTGCTCCTGCGACAGCACGTTGCGCACCTGGGCCCCGGCCGAGGCCAGCACCCGCAGCGACCCCTCGCGGTCGAGCCCGGCCAGGGCGTCGACGTCGTCCAGGACCGCCTCGTCGATCATTCCGGGTCGTCCCCGGTCCCCGGGCCCGCCTCGGGCGGCCCGGGAAGCTCGCCCTCGTCCACCAGCAGCACCGGCACGCCCCGGTCGTAGCGGTACGTCCGGCCGCACCCCTCAGGCGCGTCGGCCGCGCACCGCAGCGCCGCCGCGCCGCCGGCGTCGGTGACGTCCAGCAGCGTGCTGCGGCAGGCCGGGCAGCGCAGGATCTCGCGGAGCCAGGGGTCTACGGTGCTGCTCATCCTTCGGAGGCCTCCTCGGCTCGGACCAGGGACAGCACATGGTCGCGCACACGGGCCAGCGTCGCCTCGTCGGCGGCCTCGACGTTGAGCCGCAGCAGCGGCTCGGTGTTGCTGGGACGCAGGTTGAACCACCACGAGCCGTCGACGGCCGACACGGTGACCCCGTCCAGGTGGTCCAGCTCGACCGGCTCGGGCCCCGCGGTCACGTCGTCCAGCACCCGGCGGGTGGCGGCCGCCGCGTCGGTCACCGTCGAGTTGATCTCGCCGCTGCGGGCGTAGCGGACGTAGGAGGACACCAGCTGCGACAGCGTGGTGCCCTCCGGCGAACGACCCAGCGCCTGGAGGACGTGCATCGCGGCGAGCATGCCCGAGTCGGCTCCGTAGAAGTCGCGGAAGTAGAAGTGCGCGGAGTGCTCGCCCCCGAACACGGCCCCCGTCGCGGCCATCTCGGCCTTGATGTAGGAGTGGCCCACCCGGGTGCGCACGGAGCGCCCGCCCGCGTCCGCCACGACGTCCGCGACCGCACGGCTGGTGATCAGGTTGTAGAGCACCGTGGGAGCGGCCTCGCCGCCGGCGCGGGCGCGCGCGACCTCGTTGGCCGCCACCAGCGCGGTGACGGTGCTCGGGTCGACGACGTCGCCGTTCTCGTCGATGACGAAGCAGCGGTCCGCGTCACCGTCGGTGGCCAGGCCCAGGTCGGCGCCGGAGGCCCGCACGGCCGCCTGCAGGTCCACCAGCGTGCTCAGGTCGAGCGGGTTCGCGTCGTGGTTGGGGAACGTGCCGTCGAGCTCGAAGTACAGCGGTTCCACCTGGACCGGCAGGGCAGGCAGCCCCGCGGCGTCACCGAGCACGGCGGGGACGGTGAGCCCGCCCATGCCGTTGCCGGCGTCGACCACCACGCGCAGCGGCCGGATGTCGTCCAGGTGCACGAGCGAGCGAAGGTGAAGGGCGTAGCCGGCCAGGGTGTCGCGACGCGACACGGACCCGCCCGCCGACCTCGCCGGCTGCGACGCGCCGGTGAGCAGCGCGACCGCCCGGTCCCGCACCGGGGCCAGACCGGTGTCCAGGCTGACCGGCCGGGCGCCGCGCCGGCACAGCTTGAGGCCGTTGTAGGCCGCCGGGTTGTGGCTGGCGGTGAACATGACCCCCGCGCTGTCGCGCGAGCCGGACACGAAGTACAGCTGGTCGGTGGACGCCAGACCGACGACCTCGACGACCGCGCCCGCCTCCGCGGCCCCCGCGGCGAACGCCTCCGCCAGCTCGGGCGAGGACGGCCGCATGTCGTGACCGACGGCCAGGCGCGGCTCACCGTCGGCCTCCGGCAGGACGACCTCCGTGGCGAACGCGGACCCGAGGGCCCGGCAGGTGTCGGCGTCGATCTGCTCACCGACCAGACCGCGGATGTCGTAGGCCTTGACGATCTGCTGGAGGGGGTGCTGGACGGTCTGCGGGGAGGGGTGCGGCACGACCCTCACAGTACGGGTGGTGCCGGTCGCGGTGGCGGTCCGCTCAGCGCTTGGCGGTGCGGGTGAGGACCTCGGCGACGGGGACGTCGACACCGGCCTCCTCCCAGCGACGGTGCTCACAGTGGTGGCAGGACACGAAGTCCACGCTGCCGCCGTCGGTGAGGTTCATGGTCAACCGGGTCAGACGCGTGCTCCCGCAGGAGATGCACCCGCCGGTGGCGCGGTGCTCGCGCTGGGTCAGCGACCCGAGCGGCAGGTGCTCGTCGGCCCGGGCGCGACGCGGGCGCGGGATCACGGCGGCGACGGGGCCGGCGGGGCGGGGGGTGACGGTGGCGGCGTTCATGTGGGCTCCTCGGTGGCTGGGCTGCACCAGGTGTCGACCGCACCACGTCAGACCTTGAGCCCCCCGGCGTGTCCCGACATCCGGCCCGGAACGGACCAGACGGACCAACCGGTCAGGACGGACGCGCGGCGCGACCTCGGCCGCCTCAGGTCCGGTCGTCGCCCGGGCCCAGGACCCGGAGGTGACCGCGTCGGCCGAGCTCCCGCCGCCCCGTGCGCCCCGGGGTCCCCTCACCGTCCCGCGCGCCCCGCCCGCCGTCGGGGCCCTCGGGACCGCCGGGGACCGCCGCGGCGCGGCCGCGCACCTCGGCCCGCGGCCGCGCGGACTCACGGACCGCCTCGACCAGCGCCAGCAGGTCGTCGTGGTTCGGCCCGGTCGGACCATGGTCGTCGACGGCCAGCCGCACGACCTCCCACCCGCGGGGGGCGGTGAGCCTCGCGGCGTGCGCCTCGCACAGGTCGTAGGAGTGGGGCTCGGCGTAGGTGGCCAACGGGCCCAGGACCGCGGTGGAGTCGGAGTAGACGTACGTCAGGGTGGCCACCGAGTCCTGACCGCAGCCGGAACGGGAGCAGCGTCGTCCGGATCTCACGTCGGCCACCGTAGCCCGCGCGGCGCCCACCTCGGCGACGGCGTGCCGGGACGGCACTACCGTGGCGAGGTGGCCGAGCAGGAGTCCCACCCCGCCCCCGCCGCCACGACGTCGGCGCCCCGCCGGCGGGACCGGCGCGGCCGCGGCGTGCGCGGCCCTCTCCTGCCGGCGCACCTGCCGGGCGCCCGGACCCGCTCCGAGCGCTTCGACGCCCTCGTGCTGGACGCCGTGGCGCGGCTGGAGCCCCGGTGGGGCGATGCCCTGGCCGACGTCGACGTCGCGGTCGAGCTGGTCCCGCCCAGCGAACCCTCGCCGTGGGAGGAGCGCGTGGCCCCCCTGGGGCGGGTGTTCCCCGTCGAGGGGGCCCGACGGGCCAGGCTCGTGGTCTACCGCCGTCCCGTGGAGGCCCGCGCCGACGACGACCTGCCCCGCCTGGTCCACGAGGTGGTCGTGGAGCAGGTGGCCGCCCTGCTGTCCCGGCCACCGGAGGACATCGACCCCACGCTCGCCGACGACGAGGGCTGACGCCCCAGCCGCCGGACCCCCTCAGCGTCGGACGAGCCGGACGACGTCCGGGGCCGGCGGGGCGCCCGGGACGGACGTGCCCGCGGTCAGCGGCCCGTCCCCGTCCGCGACCGACGCGCGCACCCCGATGTGGACCCCGGTCGCGGAACGCACCACGAGGGCCTCCACCGCGGCCGGGTCGACCTCGTCGAGCAGGTCGACCAGCGCCACGTCGACCGGCGCTCCACCTGCGGGCAGCACCACCGGGGCGGAGGTGAGCTCCTGGCCGTCCGCGTCCACCACCTGCAGCCGGGCCTCGCCGGCCGCGTCGCCCCGACCGACCAGGGACACGGTCGCGTCCGGGACCGCCGAGGCCTCCAGCAGCGCCCCGAGCGGCACCCTCACAGGTGTCGTCCAGGCCGGTTCCGCGGGGACGGCCTGGGCCCACGCCCGGTCGACCGGCACCCCGGTGAGACCCTCGGCGGGCTCGCCGGCGCGCTGCTGGGTCCACGTGGCCGACGCCACCACCGGTGCGTCCGCCGCGACGTGCACGGCCCAGCCACCGGGCGCGAGGCCGGACAGGTCCGCCTCGACGACACCTCCGGCGGGAGCCACGAGCAGGTCGGGACCGGTGAGGTCCACCGGCTCACCCCCGTCGGCGGGGACCGCTCGCAGCCGGACCACGGCCGGCGTGTCGCCCACGGCGCCCACCAGCAGCCGCGCCGTGCCGTCGGAGGGCACCAGGACGCCCGGCACCACCAGCTCGGCGGCCGGCACGACCTGCGCGGGCTGGGTGTCACCGCCCTGGGGCACGAGGCCGACCAGGGCGGTGTCGGTCGCGCTGACGGCCACCGTGCCCTGCCGCGCCTCGACCCGGGCCAGGACGGCCGTCAGGTCGGGGGCCAGGGCGTCCAGGCGCACCTCGGTCCGCCCGCCCGGCCCCACGAGCAGCCCCGTGGACGAGGGCGTCTCGACCGGGCCGTCCACGCCGCCCACCCGGACGTCCACGACCGCTCCGGTCTCACCGGGGTTGGTCAGCAGCAGGGTGGCCTGCTGCCCGACCGCGGTGCCGCCGAGCAGGGCCCACGACGAGGGCGCGGTCGACGGGCAGGCCGACAGCCGCAGCCCCCGGCGGTCGCCGTCGGTCTCCGCCCGCCAGGTCAGGCCACGGACGGCCGCGCCGCCCTCGGCGGCCGCCTCGGGCACGACGTCCTCGGCCTCGTCCCCGACCGCCGCGCAGGTGGCCACGGACCCGGCTGCGGCCAGCGTGACCGCGGGCGAGACGACCGCGGGGTCGCCCGCGGCGGGCAGCCCGGCCACGGTGGCGGCCAGCCGGTCACCCAGCGCCTGCCCGGCGCCGGTGGCGGCGAGCGCGGCCCGGACCTGCCGGTCGACCTGGAGCGGTCCGGGCCCGGACCCGGTGCCGGTCGCCAGCAGCAGCAGGAGCGCCGTGACGGACACCCCCACCACCGCGGTCGTGGTGCGCCCGGCCCGTCGCAGGGCACGGCCGGAGCGTGAGGCCGCGGCCGGCGCGGGACGACGGTCGCCGTCCAGGGGCCGCCCGGGGCGACGCCCCGGCCACAGCAGCAGCAGGAGCACCACGGCCACCACCGCCGCCGACACCGTGATGGCCGAGGGCGGGGACATCGGGGCGCTGAGCTCGACCTCGACCGGGCCGGCGGGCAGCAGGAAGCCCTGCGCCCAGCCGTCGACCGTGGTGGTGGTCAGCACCGCACCGTCCGCCGTCGCCCGCCAACCGGTGCGGGCGTTGTCGGCGAGCACGAGCACCCGGCCCGGGTCTCCGTCGGGCACCGTCACCGTGCCGCCGGCGGCTGCTGCGTCGTCCTGGACGGCGACGGGGTCGCCCCCCGTGCCGGCGGGGCTCGTCGCGGTCCCGGTCGGCACGCTGCCCAGGGCGCCGCGCAGGTCCAGCGGGCCGAGCTCCTCCCCGTCGGCGCCCACCAGCCGGGCGCGTGAGGGCACCGGACCGGTCGTGGCGCTGTCCACCCGCCAGGTGGTGCGGTCGGACTCGACGGAGGTGCGGACCAGCCCGGCCCGCTGCGCCAGGGCGATGTCGACGTCGGCGCTGCCGCGGACGACGACCCAGCCGACGCCGAGACGCGCCAGCTGCGCGGCGACCTCGTCCCCGGGCACCGCCCCGTCGCCGAGCAGGGAGGCGACGGCGTCGGCGAGGAGCCGCTCACCGGGGCGCACGGGCAGGTCGGGCCGGGCCAGGGTGGTGGCGACGGAGGCCTGGCCCGGACCGGGCTGGCCGGCGGTGACCGCCCAGGAGACGACGTCGTCGTCGACGGGCCCGGTGCCGGTGGTCCCGACGGTCCGCCCGACGCTGTCGAGCACACCGGTGGCGGAGACGACGTCGACACCCTCGGCGTCCAGCAGCAGCGTGCGGGTCGCCTGCGGCGACTGGGCCCCGACGAGGGCCGGGGAGGGCAGGCCCTCGCCGGCCGGGTCCGCGTCGACCAGAGCCCCGACCGCCAGGCTGCCGAGCACGAGGGAGGCCGCCACCACCGGGGCGGCGACGCGCACGCCCGCGGCCAGCACCCGGCGGGCCCGGACGTCGTGGCGCGGCTCCCGGCGGTCGGGGTCGTGCAGGTCGCGCACCAGCAGCCCCACGACGACGGCGAGGGCCAGGGCGGCGGCCGACGCGGGCACGGAGGCGGGGACGTCGGTGGCGGCAGCGGTGGCCGCGGCCAGCACGCCCACGACGGCAGCCGTGGCGGCGGCGAGCAGGGCGCACCACGCCGCGGGCACGCGGGCCCGGGCGAGCGCCGCCACGCACAGCAGCAGACCGAGCCCGCCGGCCAGGGCCAGCAGCGCCAGGACCAGCAGCGCGAGCACGCCGACGAGGTCGTCCGCCGGGGACACCTGGCCCCGGAGCAGGTCGGTGACCGGGACGGCCGGCCGGAGCAGCTCGCCGGCGCTGGGCAGCGCCGTCGTGGTCGGGTCCACCCCCGCGGGGTCGAGCAGCAGCACGCGCGAGTCCCGACGCAGGGACGGCAGCCAGGACAGCCACACCAGGGCGGGGGTGGCGACGGCCAGCAGCGGCAGGCAGGCCCGCCAGCGGGCGAGGCAGCGGGACCCGCCGACGACACCGGCCAGGACGGCCACGACCACGAGCACGGGCCAGGTGGCCGGGGCCAGCGCGACCACCACCGCGGACAGCAGCCCGGCGGCGGCCGCGCTGCGGACGGGCCGGGGCCCCAGGCAGCCGACCAGGGCGGCGAGCAGCACCGGGAGCAGCACGTGCACGACGAGGTCTCCCGCGTGCACCGGACCCAGCAGGCCGGTCCACGGCAGCAGCGCCCAGGTGGTGGCGGCCGCCGCGGCGGCGGCGCGCGAGCGGACCAGGCGCCGCAGCACCGGGTAGGACAGCAGGAGCCCGACCAGCGGGGCCAGGAGGACCACGACGTCGCGCGCGTCGCCCAGGGTGGCCCCGTCCGGGGACAGCCGGGTCAGCAACGAGACGACCGCCGTGATGCCGGCCCAGACGACGGTGGCGGGGTCGGCCGCACCGACCACGCCCAGCCCGACGTCGCGCCAACCGCTGAGGGCGCGCGAGCCGAGCTCGACGGCGGTGAGCCCGGCCGTGGGGTCCGCGACGACGACCTCGGCCCCGGCGGTGTCGACCGCGACCGGGCGCAGCAGGTCCCGCAGCACCGGGACGACGCCCAGCAGCAGCGTGAGCGGCACCAGGTAGGTGAGGGGGTGGGCGAGCAGCCGGCGGACCGGTCCCCCGGCGCCCAGGTCCAGGTCGATGAGGTCCTCGTCGACGGGCCCGGACTCCACGGCCTCCAGCGGGACGTCGTCGGACTCGTCCGGGTCGGCCTCGCTGCGCAACGACCGACGGGCCCGCCAGCCGTCGAGGTCCTCCCGCAGCATCTGGGAGCGGGAGCGCTGCAGCGGGCGCAGGGCTGCGGCGGGGACCACGCGGGAGCGGCGGGAGCGCCAGCGCGAGGAGGCGACTCGCCAGCCGCGTGCGACCAGCCGCAGCGCGGCGTCCAGCTCGGCCAGCGCCCGTCCGGGACGGCCGCGCAGCAGCCAGACGAGGGCGCGGACGGGAGCGGCCAGCAGCACCCAGACCCACAGCAGCGGCAGGAGCGGCGCGGGGGCCTGCACCAGGCGGGCGTGGAGCCAGTGCCGACGGCGGGCGCTCTCCAGGCCCCCCGCACGACCGCCGGCCCGCGGGGCCGAGGCGCCGACCCGGCGGGCCAGCACACCGTGCAGCGCGTCGGCGGGTCGGGCGCCCCGCTCGAGGGCGGCCACGTGCCGCACCCTGGCGGTGGGGACGACCGCGACCCGGTGCCCGGCGCGACGGACCCGCATGCAGAGGTCGACGTCGTCCCCCACCAGCGGGATCGCGTCGTCGAACCCGCCCACGTGCTCCAGGACGGAGCGGCGCAGGAGCATCCCGGCGGTGGACACCAGCAGCACGTCGCCGCGGGAGTCGTGCTGGCCCTGGTCGATGTCACCGGCGGCGACGTCGGTGAGGCGCCGGCCCCCGCTGGAGACCGTGGCCCCGACCTCGACGAGGCGGGTGGGGTCGTCCCACCCCACCTGCTTGCAGCCGGCCACGGCGAGGGTCGGCGAGGCGCGGACCACCCCCAGCAGCTCGTCCAGCGCGTCGGGCTCCGGGGCGCTGTCGTCGTGGAGCAGCCACACCCACTCCTCCGCCCGGCGGGCGGGGCCGGTCGCGCCGTCGGTCGACCCCGACGGGCCCGCCTCGGCGAGGAGGTTGTCGGCCACCGCGAGGGCCCGGGCGACCGACACCCCGAAGCCGTCGCGGGGGCCGCCGGTCACCACGGCGTCCACGACGTGGCTCGGGGTGGACCCGACCGCGGTGTCGAGCAGCACGACGCTGCGGTCGGTCGAGCCCGCGTCCACCGCGACCACCAGGTCCGGCCGACGGTCCGAGCCCGCGAGCGCGGCGAGGGTGCGGGGCAGCCACTCCGCCCCGTCGTGGACCACGAGGACGGCGGTCACCCGGACCGGCCGTGGCCCGGCACCCGAGGGGGTTCCGGGACCGGTCGGGGCCTGGACGTCGACGCTCACGCCCCGAGCCTGAGGGATGAGACCGTCCGCAGGCGGGAGGGCACGCTCAGATCACGTGCTTCTTCAGCCGGCGACGCTCGCGCTCGGACAGACCACCCCAGATGCCGAAGCGCTCGTCGTTGCCGAGGGCGAAGTCGAGGCACTCCGCTCGCACGTCGCAGGAGATGCACACCTTCTTGGCCTCCCGGGTGGACCCGCCCTTCTCGGGGAAGAACGCCTCGGGGTCGGTCTCCGCGCAGAGGGCGCGGTCCTTCCAGTCCGGCGCCGGGGGGCGGCCGCCGGGCCGCAGCGGCAGCACGACGGCCCCGCCCTCGACCAGCACGCCCGGCGGCAGGTCCAGCCCCGTCAGGTCGCCCCAGCCGCCCTCGTCCAGCGCCTCGGGGCCGTCGACCTCGTCGTCGGCGTCGTCGTCGAGCGGGACCAGCTCCGGCGGCAGCGCGCGGGCCTCGGCGCCGCGCAGCGCTCCGTCGAGCTCGCCGAGCGTGCGGCGTCGGGCCAGCTCGTTCTCGTCCTCGGTCGTCGTTCGGGTGTGCATCGGCAGTGCCATGACGTTCTCCTCGCCCCAGTGTCTCGTCCGGCCGCCGTGGTCCCGCCGGTCCGGTGACCGGTCCGGACAGAACGACGACAGTGGAATTACACGCGTGTCATCCTTCGTAAGTCAAGCCGCTCCGTGCTATCCGTGATCATCTACTCACTCCCAGTGCCCGGTCCGACGCTCTCTGCGACGGCTCGCCCGACGGGCCAGAGCCGGCGGACGAGGCCGGCCGGGCGGACCCGGGAGCCGGGCCGGCCGGGGGCCGGGCGGACGAGGCGGCGACGGGCTCGCGACACAATGCCGCCATGCCGATCCCGCTCCGCCCCCCACCCGTCGCGACGCCCGGGTCCTCCCGCCGCGAACGGGCCGCCCTCGGACGGGCCGCCCTCGAGCGGGCGTGCGGATGAGGATCGCGGCCCTGTCGGGCGGCGTCGGCGGGGCGAGGTTCCTCCGCGGGCTGCTGCAGCACCTGAGGGTCACCTCCCCCGACGTCGACCACGAGGTCACCGTGGTCGCCAACACCGGCGACGACATCACGTTGCACGGGCTGCGCGTCTGCCCGGACCTGGACACCGTGATGTACACCCTCGGCGGCGCGGTCCACGAGGAGCAGGGCTGGGGCCGTCGTGACGAGACCTCGACCGTCGCGGAGGAGCTGGCGGCCTACGGCGCGGGTCCGGACTGGTTCACCCTGGGCGACCGCGACGTCGCCACGCACCTCGTCCGCACCCAGATGCTCGGGGCCGGGTACGGCCTCGCCGCGGTCACCGAGGCGTTGTGCCGACGCTGGCAGCCGGGGGTGCGGCTGCTGCCCATGACCGAGCAGCCGGTCGAGACGCACGTGCTGGTGGAGGACCCGGACCGCCGCGCCGTGCACCTGCAGGAGTGGTGGGTCCGGATGCGGGCCGGCGTCCCCGCGCACGGCTTCCCGCTGCTGGGCCTGGACCGCGCCGTGCCGGCGCCGGGGGTGCTGGACGCGCTGCGCCACGCCGACGTCGTGCTGCTGCCGCCCAGCAACCCGGTGGTGTCCCTGGGCCCGGTCCTGTCGGTTCCCGGCGTCCGCGACGTGCTGCGGGGCACCCGGGCGCCGGTGGTCGGGGTCAGCCCGGTGATCGGCGGCACCACCGTCCGGGGGATGGCCGCGCAGTGCCTGGCGGCGCTGGACGTGCCCTGCACCGCGGCGGGGGTGGCCGGGCTGCTGGAGGACGTCCTGGACGGCTGGCTGGTCGACCACGTGGACGCCCCCGACGGCGTCGCCGGTCCTGGTGGTCCTGGCGCGTCTGGCGGTCCTGGGCGTGCTGACCGCGGCGCGACGGGGGCACGGGTGGTGGCCACCGACCTGCTGATGCGCGACGTCGACGGCGCCGCGCGGCTCGCGGGGACCGCCCTGGACCTCGCGCTGGAGCTCGCCGGGACGGACGTCGCGTGACGAGCGCACCGGTGGACGGCCTTGCGGTGCTGCCGCTGCGGGGCGTCGGAGAGGTCCGGACCGGGGACGACCTGGCCGGGCTCCTGCTGGCCGCCTGCGAGCGGGCCGGTCACGCCCCCGGCGACGAGGACGTCCTGGTGGTCAGCAGCAAGGTGCTCGCCAAGTCGCTCGGCCTGTGGCGGGCCGACCGTGACAGCGCCGTCCTCGCGGAGTCGCGCGGCGTGGTGGCGGAGCGACGGACCCCCAACGGGGTGACGAGGATCGTGCGGGCCGCAGCCGGGCCCGTGATGGCCGCCGCGGGCGTCGACGCGTCCAACACGGGCCCCGAGGCGCACGGACGGGTCCTGGTCCTCCCCCACGACCCCGACGCCCAGGCCACCCGGCTGCGGGACGCGCTGGGCGCGCTGACCGGGTCCCGACCGGCCGTGCTGCTGACGGACACGTCCGGGCGGCCGTGGCGGGTCGGGCAGACGGACTTCGCCCTGGGGTGCGCGGGGCTGCGGCCCACCGACGACCTGCGGGGCGGCGTCGACGCCGACGGCGTCCCGCTGCAGGTGACGGTGCGTGCGGTGGCCGACGAGCTGGCGGCGGCGGCGGAGCTGGTCAAGGGCAAGGCCGACGGGGTGCCCGCGGCCCTGGTTCGAGGCTGCGGGCACCTGGTGACCCGCGAGGACGGCCCGGGCGCGGCCGGCCTGGTGCGCTTCGACACCGCCGACTGGTTCGCCACCGGCACGGTGGAGTCCGTCCGCGCGGCGCTGGGCTGCCCGCCCGGGACGCCGGACGTCGAGCCCGCGCCCGCGGTGCCCGACGGCGACCGGGCGGCCGTGCTGCGCCGCGCGGTCGAGGTCGTCCGCCACGGCTGCGTCGGCGACGTCGACCTGGCCGCGGTGCGCGTGCGCCTGGCCGACCCGACCGTCACGACGGACGGCGCGGTCGGCGCGGGCGCGGATGGTGCCGGGGCCCTCGTCGAGGTCGTGGGCCCGGTGGTCGCGGCCGCACGGGTCGCGGAGCGGGTCGCGGTCTACGCGAGGGCCGAGCGGTTGGCCACCACGGTGGGACCGGCCCCGACCACCGCCACCGGCGGCCCGCCCGACCGGGACGTCGTCACCCTCCACGTCCACCCCACCTGACCCGACCCGGGCCGCCTACGAGCGGCCGGACGTCGCGGACGGGGTGTGGGTGGGCAGCGTCATCTTGGGACCGCGGCGCGGGCGCACCCGGCCGGCGACCTCGAGCAGGCGCTGCACCCGGTAGCGGTGGCCGGCGTAGCAGGCGATCACCTCGGCGCAGCCGTCGTCGTCCAGCACCTCGCCGGTCAGCGCCCACGACACGTTCTTGGCCACGTGGTAGTCGTCGAAGCTGAACGCGTCGGGGTCGCCGTGGGCCCGCTGCCGGACCTCGGCCGCCGTCCAGCGACCCACGCCGGGCAGGGTCCGCAGGACGGTCTCCACGTCCTGCACGGGCCGGGACAACGTCCCCTCCAGCCGCCCGGCGACGGCTGACGCGCGCATCACCACGGCGCTGCGACGGCCCTCCACCCCGGTGCGCAGCCACTCCCAGCTGGGCACGCGGGCCCAGCCCTGCGGCGACGGCGGCACCATCATCCCGGCGGCCGGTCCCCCGGTCGCGGCCGGTGACCCCGGGGCGGGCTCGCCGTGACGCAGGACCAGCTCGCGCAGGGACCGTCGGGCCTCCTTGCCCGTGACCACCTGCTCCACGGCCGCGCAGACCAGCGCCTCCAGCACGGCCCGGCTGCGGGGCGTCCGCACCCCCGGACGGCTGCGCCAGGCGTCCACCAGCAACGGGTGCTCCGGACGCGGCCGGAAGCCGCCCCAGCCCTCGACGGGGTCGTCGTCACGTCCGCCGAGGAGGTCCGGCACCCCGTCGAGCAGCCAGTCCGCCCCCTGCCCCCAGGCCTGCGCCTCGACGAGGCCGTCGGCGGCCCGGGCCTGCAGCCGCAGCAGCCCGGGGCCCAGGGGGGTCCGGGTGGCCCGCCACAGCACCGTGGGCCCCTCCCACCGGTGCGTGGGGTCGCCCCGGCCGCGCGACAGCGTGCCCAGGGTCCCGGGCAGGTCCACCGGACGCCCGGGCCGCCAGGTCCTGGTCGCACCACCCCCAGCCGCACCGCTCATGGCCGCACCGCTCATGGCCGTACCGCCCTCATGGCCGCGAGCGGCTCATGCCGGTGCCGCCTCGCCGTCCGACCCGCCGGACGACCCGCCGGACGACCCGCCCGTCCCCTCGCGCGTCGCGTCCCGGACCCGCTTCGTCCGGCCCCGCTCCAGCAGCAGGGCGATCCCGGCCAGACCCAGGTCCGCGGTCGTCATCAGGACCCGGGAGACGACCGCGACCAGCAGGGCCCGCCCCGGCGACATCACCCCGGACAGCATCAGCACCAGCGCCGCCTCGCGCGCGCCGGCGCCCGCGGGGCTGACGAAGGTGACGAACCCGACGCACCAGGCCAGCGCGAACGCGGTCACGCTCAGCACGACCAGGCGGGGTGACAGGGCGATGTCGCCGACCCGGGACACCAGGACCAGGGTCTGCGCGCCGATCGCCAGCCAGGACGCCACCGCCCAGCCCGTCGTCCGGAACGCCCCGGCGTAGCTGATGGTGTGCTCCAGCATGGGCCGCCGTGCGAGCGCGAGGACGCGGCGCAGCACCCGGTTGAGCACGGGCGGCCACAGCAGCACCAGCAGCGGCAGGACACCCAGGGCGAGCCAGGTGTACCCGCCGGGCAGCAGGTCGGGCACGAGCGCGAAGCCCGACACCCCGAGCAGCAGGGCGGTGGCGAACACGATGACGACGTGCACGACGGTCGCCGAGGCCGACCGGCGGCGGGAGACGCCGTGGTCGGCGGCCAGCTCGACCTGGGCGACCACGTGCCACAGGCTCCCGGGCAGGTACTTGCCCAGCTGCCCGACCAGGAACACGTGCCCGGCCGCCCGCAGCGACAGGGTGCTGCCCAGGTCGGCCAGGACGGAGCGCCAGGCCACGCCGGACAGCAGGATGTTGGCCACCGTGCACACGAGCGCGAGCACCAGGCTGGTCGGGCCGAGCCGCCGGACCCCCTCGAGGAACTCCTCGCCGTCCAGGGCCAGCGCCACGCCCGCCAGCACGACGGTGACCAGCATGAACCCGTAACGGAAGCCCTTGGACCTCGCCAGCTGCTGCCCCCGCTCGGCGAGGCGGGCTCGGGTCAGGAGCTGTCCCGGGACCTCACGATGAGGTCCGCCAGCAACCCCATCATGCCGATGAGGAGGCCCGTCACCAGGAGCAGGACGGTGTTGTCGGCGAGGGAGAACAGCGCCTGGAACTGGTCGTACACCAGCTTGGCGGAGCCGACGAGCAGCAGCGTGAGCGAGATGGGCAGCAGGATCCGGAGCGGGTCGAAGTACATGACCATCCGCAGGATCTGCAGGATGTAGCGGTAGGCGTCCTTGAAGAACTTGAACTTGGACACCCCGGCACGCTTGCCGTACGTGATGGGCTCGTAACGGATGTCGTGCTGGTTGGACAGGAACGAGATGGTCAGCGTGGTCACGCACGAGAACCCGGGCGGCAGCAGCCGCAGGTACGGCAGCGACACGTCGCGCCGGAACGCCCGCAGACCGGAGTTGAGGTCCGGGATCTTCTGCTTCGTCAGCACCTCGGCGAACTTGCGGATGGCCCACTTGGCGGGCATCCGGGCCCACTTGTGGGTGCCCTCCTCGGTGAGCCGGGCCCCGACGACGTGGTCGAAGGTGGGGTCCTCGAGCAGCATCCGGACGAACTCGGGGATGCGCTCGTTGGGGTAGGTCATGTCGGCGTCGGTCCACACCACGATGTCGCCGAGGGCCTCGCGGGTGCCGATCCGCCGGGCCGTGCCGGCGCCGCCGTTGCGCCGGAACGGCATCAGCCGCATCTTCGGGTACAGGTGCTGGGCGTCCTTGAGGACCTGCAGCGTGGCGTCGGTCGAGGCGTCGTCGATGACGAGCAGCTCGTAGGTCATGCCGTCGGCGTCCATGGCCCGGGTGATGCGCTCCACCTCGGCCAGGACGTGGTCCTGCTCGTTGTAGCAGGGCAGCACCACGGTGGCGGTGAGCCGCGGGGCGACGGCGACCGCCTCGCGCAGGACGAGCGTCGGGGCCGGGGTCGACGAGGGTGCCGTCGAGGACGGCTGGGGCCCGGTCGGGGCCGGGACGGTGGAGGCGCTGGCATCGTTCATGGCCCGGCCAGGGTATCCGCCGGACCTGGGTGCTCCGACGCGGTCAGGGGCGGTGTGCCACCGTGGTCGCGTGCAGATCGCAACGGGCCCGCCCGCACCCGCCCACGGCCCCGCCGACGTGGACGTCGCCCGGTTGGTCCGGACCCTGCAGCAGGACCCACGGCCCCGGCTGACCTGGTACGGCGGCGACGACGCCCGGGTCGAGCTGACCGGGTCGGGGCTCGCGCAGTGGGTGGCCAAGACCGCCCACCTGCTGGGCGAGGAGGCGGACGTCGAACCGGGCTCCACCGTCCAGGTCCTGCTCGGTCCGGACTGGCGGGCCCCCGTCTTCTGGCTGGCGACCTGGTTCCTGGGGGCGCAGGTGGGCCCGGACGCCGCCGCGGCCTCGGACGCCGGCCGGGACCGGCCCGACGTCGTGGTCGTCCCCGAGGGCTCGACGGCACCCGCCGCCGGGGTGGCCGTGGTGGTCGCGGCGGCCGCGCTGCCCCGCCCTGTCGCGGAGCTCCCGCCCGGTGCCGTCGACTACGGCGCCGAGGTGTCCGGCTTCCCGGACCGGCTGCCGTCCCCCGGCCCGGCGACGGTCCTCCGGCTGCGGCTCGGCGCGACGGGACGGACCCTGCTCGGCCCGGGTGCCACGCCGACGCAGGTCGCCACCGTGTGGGCCTCGGGCGGGTCGGTGGTGCTGCACACCGGCCTGGCCGCGAGCGCGCTCGAGCGCGTGCGCGAGCAGGAGAACGTGGACCGGACGGACGTCGACCAGGGCTGAGCGGGCCGCCCTCAGCCCTCGGCGAGGACGTGGTCGGCGGCCTCGGCCCAGCGCAGCCGCCACGGCCCGATCGGCGCGACGCCGACGGCCTTGAGCGAGTCGTGCGACAGCACCGACCACGCGGGGCGCGGCGCCGGGCGTGCGAGCTCCACGCTGCTGATCGGGTCGACCATGTCGGGGTCGCGGCCCACGGTGCGGACGACCTCCATCGCCAGCTCGTACCAGGACGTCCAGCCCGCCGACGTCGCGTGGTAGGTGCCGGCAGGGGCGCCGGCCGCGAGCAGCCGGACGGCCAGGTCGGCGACGTCGACGGTCCAGGTGGGCTGGCCGAGCTGGTCGTCCACCACCTGCAGCACGTCCTGCTCGCGGGACAGGCGGGCGATGGTCCTGGGGAAGCAGGGACCGTGCGCGCCGTACAGCCACGCCGTGCGGAGCACGAGCGCGTCGGCGCCGGAGGCGAGGACCGCCCGCTCCCCCGCGGCCTTCGTGCGGCCGTAGGCCCCGACCGGGCTGAGCGGCGCGTCGGAGGGCACGGGCGTACCGGCCGGCTCGCCCCCCACGACGTAGTCGGTCGACAGGTGCACGAGCCGGGCCCCCGACGCGGCGCAGGCCTCGGCCAGCAGGCCCGCCCCGGTCGCGTTGACGGCGAACGCGGCGTCCTCGTGGGTCTCCGCGTCGTCGACGGCGGTCCAGGCGGCGCAGTTGACCACGACGTCGTGGCCGGCCACCGAGGCGCTCACGGCGTCGCGGTCGGTCACGTCCAGGTCCTCGCGCCCCAGACCGGTCACCTCGTGGTCGGCCTCCAGCAGCGCCGTCACCACGTCCGTGCCGAGCATGCCGGCAGCGCCGGTGACGAGGACGTCCATGGTGCGCAGGCTATCGCCGTCCGGCCCCCCGCCGGCCCCACCGACCCGGCACCGGCCCCGCCCGGTGCTCCGGCGGCAGACCGGGGCGTGGGCCCAGTACGTTCACCGGGTGCACGTGCTGTTCGTCACCCGCAAGTTCCCGCCGCAGACCGGCGGGATGGAGACCCTGGCCAAGGACACCTACGACGCCCTGCTGGCCGGCGGCTCCCGTGTCACGCTGCTGCGCAACGTCCGCAGCGACTGGGCGTCCTGGTGGTGGCTGCCGCTGACGCTGTGGCGGATGGCCCGGGTCATCCGCACCGACCGCCCGGACGTGGTGCTGCTGGGCGACGCCCTGATGAACGCGGTCGCGACCAAGCTGCTGCGGCTGTTCCACCTGCCGCACGCCACGATGGTGATGGGCCTGGACGTCACCTTCGACTCCTCCGTCTACCGCAAGGTCGTGGTGCGCCACCTGCGGGCGGCCCCGCTCATCATCGCCATCAGCAACGCCACCGCCACGGCCGTCCGGGCCGCCGGGGTCGAGGAGGAGCACCTGACGGTGCTGCGGCTGTCGGTCGAGCCGCCCCCGGACATGGCCTCGCGCCGGCAGGCCCGGGCCGAGCTGCGGGAGCGCCTGGGGGTGGGCCCGGACACGGCCGTCCTGCTCACCCTGGGGCGGTTGGTCCGTCGCAAGGGCGTCGCCTGGTTCGTCGCGCAGGTCCTGCCGCACGCCCGCCGCGACGTCGTGCACCTGGTGGCGGGGGCCGGGCCCGCCGAGGACCGGATCCGCCGGGTGGCGCGCAGCAAGGGCCTGCAGGACAGGGTGCGGCTGCTGGGCCGGGTCAGCAGCGCCGACCGTGAGCTGCTGCTGCGCGGGGCGGACCTGTTCGTGCAGCCCAACATCCACGTGTACGGCGACATGGAGGGGTTCGGGCTGGTCAACGTGGAGGCGGCGGTGCGGGACCTGCCGGTCCTCGCGGCCGACATCGAGGGCATCCCCGACGCCGTGGTCGACGGCGAGACCGGCTGGCTGGTGACCTCGCAGGACGCGCCGAGGTGGCGGGCGCGCCTGGACGACGTGCTCACCGACCTGGACCAGCTCGAGGCGACCGGACGCCGCTTCGGCGTCACGGCGCGAGAGCTGTACTCGCCCGAGCGGTTCGCCACGACCCTGCACGACATGCTCCACCGGGTCGCGACGGGCGGGACCACCGCCGTCGAGCTGCACGCCGAGCGCAACAAGTAGATAGGTTCCGCACATGGACATCGTCGTCCCCGACGCCCGCACCGCCGTCGCCGACCTGCGTGACGGGGCCACCGTCGCCGTGGGCGGCTTCGGGCTCTGCGGCATCCCTCGGGTCCTCATCCAGGCCGTCCTCGACGCCGGCACCCGCGACCTCGAGGTCGTGTCCAACAACTGCGGCGTCGACGGCGCCGGGCTCGGGCTGCTGCTCGAGGCCGGCCGGGTCCGCCGCGTCGTGGCCAGCTACGTCGGGGAGAACAAGGAGTTCGCCAGGCAGTACCTGTCGGGCGAGCTCGAGGTCGAGCTGACCCCGCAGGGGACGCTGGCCGAGCGGCTGCGGGCCGGCGGGTCCGGGATCCCGGCCTTCTTCACGCGGACCGGCGTCGGGACGGTCGTCGCCGAGGGCGGCCTGCCGTGGCGGTACGCCGCCGACGGGTCCGTCGCGGTGTCGTCCCCGCCCAAGCGGGTCGAGCGGTTCCCGGCCACGGCCGACCCCGACGGCGACCCCGTGGACCACGTCCTGGAGACGGCCGTCGTGGCCGACGTCGCCCTGGTGCGCGCCGCCCGCGGCGACCGGCTGGGCAACCTGCAGTTCCACGCCTCCGCCCGCAACTTCAACCCGCTGGTGGCGATGTCCGGGCGGCTGTGCGTGGCCGAGGTCGAGGAGCTCGTCGAGCCCGGTGACATCGACCCCGACCACGTCCACCTGCCCGGGGCCTTCGTGCACCGGGTGGTGGTGCTGACCGCCGACCAGGCCCGCGACAAGCTCGTCGAGCGCCGCACCCTCCGACAGGACGCCTCATGAGCGAGACCCCGGCCCCGCCCACGGGCCTCACCCGCCACCAGATGGCCGCCCGCGCCGCGCAGGAGCTCGGCGACGGCGACTACGTCAACCTCGGCATCGGTCTGCCCACCCTGGTCGCCAGCTACGTCCCGGCCGGCATCGAGGTGGTGCTGCAGAGCGAGAACGGCATCCTCGGCGTGGGGCCCTACCCCGACGCCGAGCAGGTGGACCCCGACCTGATCAACGCCGGCAAGGAGACCGTGACGGTGCTCCCGGGCGCGAGCTACTTCGACTCCGCGGCCAGCTTCGCCATGATCCGCGGCGGCAAGATCGACATCGCCCTGCTCGGGGCCATGCAGGTGTCGCCGGCCGGCGACATCGCCAACTGGATGGTCCCGGGCAAGATGGTCAAGGGCATGGGCGGCGCGATGGACCTGGTCCACGGGGCCCGCCGGGTCGTGGTGATCATGGAGCACGTCGCCAAGGACGGCTCGGCCAAGCTCGTCGTCGACTGCACCCTCCCGCTGACCGGGCGCGGGGTGGTGGACCGGGTGATCACCGACCTGGCCGTGCTGGACGTGGACCGCGGCGACCCCGCCGGCGGGTTCGTGCTGCGGGAGCTGGCGCCGGGGGTCACGGTCGAGGCCGTCGTCGCCGCGACGGGCGCCCCGGTCCGGGTGCCGGAGGACCTCGGGGCCGTCCCCGTGCCAGGCTCGACGACATGAGCTGGCTGGTCACGGGCGGAGCGGGGTACATCGGGTCGCACGTCGTGCGGGCCCTGGCGGAGGCGGACCTGCAGCCGGTCGTGATCGACGACCTGTCCTCGGGGTTCGCGCAGTTCGTCCCCGACGACGTCCCGTTCGTGCGGGCGAGCCTCGTCGACCGGGATGCCATCTCGGCCACGCTGCACGAGCACCAGGTGCAGGGCGTCATCCACGTGGCCGGGTTCAAGTACGCCGGGGTGTCGGTGTCGCGCCCGCTGCACACCTACGAGCAGAACGTCACCACGACCGTGAACCTGCTCCAGGCGATGGAGGAGGCCGGCGTCGACCAGGTCGTCTTCTCCTCCAGCGCCGCCACCTACGGGACCCCCGGCACCGACGTGGTGACCGAGTCCACCCCGACGCGGCCGGAGAGCCCCTACGGCGAGACCAAGCTGGTCGGCGAGTGGCTGCTGCGCGACTGCGCGACGGCGAACGGGCTGCGGCACACGTCCCTGCGGTACTTCAACGTGGTGGGCTCCGCCTCGGACGACCTGTACGACGCCAGCCCGCACAACCTCTTCCCGGTGGTGTTCGACCTGCTGTACCGGGGCGGGACCCCGCGCATCAACGGTGACGACTACGCGACGCCCGACGGCACCTGCGTGCGGGACTACATCCACGTCAGCGACCTCGCCGACGCCCACGTCGCGGCCGCGCAGCACCTGGCCGGCGGCAGGTCCCTGGAGCCCGTCTACAACCTCGGCAGCGGCGAGGGGAGCTCCGTCCGCGAGATCATGGACACCATCCGCGACGTCACCGGCATCGACTTCACCCCCGAGGTCTCACCGCGCCGCCCCGGCGACCCGGCCCGGATCGTCGCCGACGGCGCCGCGGCCGCCCGCGACCTCGGCTGGGCGATGCGCCACGACCTGCACGACATGGTGGCGAGCGCGTGGGCGGCCCGGCAGAAGGCCGGCGACGTGTACCCGAGCGCCCGGCGCTGACGGGGTCTGCTCGGGCCGGAGCACCGGGGCCGCCCGACTACCCTTTCGACCGGTGGGGCCGGACGGGCCCGCCGGAGACGGAGAGTGCATGTCGAGGGACCAGGGTCTGCTGCGGGACGTCTACCTGGGGGTCATGACCCGGACCCGGCGCGGCCTCGACCGGACCCGGCTGCTCAACGCGTGGGACCGGCAGGTCGCCCGCAACCCCCGCACCGTGTCGGCCCACCTGCGCACGCTGCTGGCCGTGCACAACGCCGAGGACCTGGTCCGGATGGACCTGCCGTGGTGGACCTACCAGGCGGTCGACGCCGTCGAGGACTTCCTCGGCCGCCTCGACGGCCGGGCCCGGGTCTTCGAGTACGGCTCCGGGGCCAGCACGCTGTGGCTCGCCCGACGCGCCGGCTCGGTGGACGCCGTCGAGCACGAGGCCGGCTGGGCGGTCCGCGTCCGGGAGCTGCTGGCCGGCACCCCCGGCCTGCGGTGCACCCCGGCCGTGCACGTCCCGGCCGTGCCCAGCACCGAGCGTCCGCTGGTCGCCTCGGGCGCCCCCAGCGGCCGTGGCCTCGACTTCTCCGGCTACGTCCACGCCATCGACGAGGTGGAGGGCCAGTTCGACCTGGTCCTCGTCGACGGCCGGGCCCGCGCCGACGTCCTGCTGCACGTGCTGGACCGGGTCGCCCCGGGCGGCCTGGTCCTGCTGGACGACGCCCAGCGGTCGCGCTACCGACCGGCCGTGGACTCCGCCGCCCGACTCGGCTGGCACGTCCGCCGCACCCGCGGGGCCACCCCCTGCCAGCCCCTCCCCCGCGAGACGGTCCTGCTGTCGCGGGACCCCGCCGCGCTGGGCGGGTGAACCGGCTGCCGCCGACCGGCCCGGACGCCGGGTCCGGGGCGGCGGCAGGGGCCGGGGCGCGGACGGGCCGGGCCCGGCTGCTGACCGTGCTGTCGGTGGCGGTCGGCCTCGGCGTCCTCGTGCTGGGCGTCGTCGTGGTCGCGGCCCGCTGGGACGAGGTGTCCACCGCCCTGGCGACGATCGGCTGGGGGCCGGCGACCGCGTGCCTGCTGCTGACCACGGCGGGCGTCGTCGCCACCGGGGAGTGCTGGCGGGTCTGGCTGCGTGCCCTCGGCGGCACCGGCCCGACCACGTCGACGGCGCACCGCGTCTTCTACGTCACGCAGGCCGGCAAGTACGTGCCCGGGTCGCTGTGGCCGGTGCTCGCCCAGGCCGTGCTGGCGGCCCGCTACGGGGTCCCGCGCCCGGCCATGGTGGGGGCGGCGACCCTGTTCCTGCTGCTGCACACCGTGACGGGCGCCGTGGTCGGGGCCGTCGGGGTCGGGGCGACGCTGGCCTCGCAGTGGGGCTGGCTCGTCGTCCCCGTCGTGGTGGGAGGGGTCGTCGTGCTCCTGCCCCCGGTGCTGGGGCGGCTGCTGCACGCGCTGGCGCGCTGGCGCCCGGCGCTGGCCACGGCGTCCCCCGGCTGGGCCGCCACGGGGCGGGCCGTGGCGCTGATGCTGCTGGCGTGGGTCTGCTACGGGACCGCCACCTGGCTGCTGCTGCGGCCCCTGGGGGCGGGGGTCGACGCCCTGCCGCTGGCCGTGGGGGGCTACGCGCTCGCCTGGGTCGTCGGGTTCCTGACCTTCGCCGCCCCGGCCGGGGTCGGGGCGCGGGAGGCCGTGCTGGTGGCCGCCCTGGGGCCGCTCGTCGGGGTGTCGGCGGCGCTGTCCGTCGCCCTCGTGTCGCGGGTGGCCCTCACGGTCGCCGACCTCGGGCTGGCGGCCGCCTCGACGGGGGTGCTCCGCCACGGCGTGCCCGCGCCCCGGACGCGCACCGGTCCCGACCCGGACGGGTCTCAGCCGGCCCAGCGCGGCAGCAGCCCCGACGCCACCGCCTCCTGAAGCGACGGTGCGGCCGCGTCCTTGGCGGACAGCTCCACCCGGAGGTCGGAGCCGTCCCGGCCGGTCGTGGGCCAGTCCACGGCCAGGTCGGGGTCCAGCGGGTGCACCTCGTGCTCGGCCCCCGGGGTGTACGGCGCGGAGCACAGGTAGGCGACGGTGGAGCCGTCGGCGAGGCTCAGGAACGCATGGCCCAGCCCCTCGGCCACGTACACCGCCCGCCGATCGACGTCGTCGAGCAGCACCTGGTCCCAGGTCCCGAACGTGGGGCTGCCCACGCGCAGGTCGACCACCACGTCCAGCACGGCCCCGGCCAGGCACGTGACGTACTTGGCCTGCCCCGGCGGCACGTCGGCGAAGTGGATCCCGCGCAGCGCCCCCGCCGCGGACACCGAGCAGTTGGCCTGGCGCAGGTCGAACCGGTGCCCCACGGCCTCGGTGAACGCGTCGTCGCGGAACCACTCCAGGAACATGCCGCGCGGGTCGCCGTGCAGGCGCGGCGTCACCTCGAGGGCGCCGGGGACGCCGAGCGGTCGGACCTGCATCAGGTCCCCAGACCGGCGCGCTGCTTCAGCGGCTCCCACCAGGCGCGGTGGTCGGCGTACCAGCGCACGGTGCCGGCCAGCCCCTCGTCGAAGCGGACCCGCGGCTGGTAGCCGAGCTCCTCGCGGATCTTCGCGATGTCGACGGAGTAGCGCCGGTCGTGCCCCTTGCGGTCCTCGACCGGCACGACGGCGTCCCAGTCCCGGCCGGTCGCGGCCAGCAGCCGCTCGGTGAGACCGCGGTTCGTCAGCTCCGTGCCGCCGCCGATGTTGTACACCTCCCCCGCCCGACCCCCCTGCAGCACCAGCTGGATGCCGCGGCAGTGGTCGTCCACGTGCAACCAGTCCCGGACGTTGAGCCCGTCCCCGTACAGCGGCACCGTGCCCCCGTCGAGCAGGTTGGTGACGAACAGCGGGATGACCTTCTCGGGGAACTGGTAGGGCCCGTAGTTGTTGCTGCAGCGGGTGATGCAGACCGGCAGCTGGTGGGTGCGGTGGTAGGCGCGCGCGATCAGGTCGCTGCCCGCCTTGGACGCGGAGTACGGGCTGTTGGGCTGCAGCGGCTGCTCCTCCGACCAGGATCCGGTGGGGATGGAGCCGTACACCTCGTCGGTCGAGACGTGGACGAACCGCTCGACCTCGTGGCGCAGCGCGGCGTCGAGCAGCACCTGCGTGCCGACCACGTTGGTCTGCACGAAGTCGGCGGCCCCCCCGATCGAGCGGTCCACGTGCGACTCCGCCGCCAGGTGGACGACGTGGTCGGCCCGCGCCACCAGGGCGTCGACGGCGACGGGGTCCCGGACGTCGGCCACCTCCAGCCGCAGCCGCGGGTCGGCGGCCACCGGGTCGAGGTTGGCCCGGTTGCCGGCGTAGGTGAGCGCGTCGAGCACGACGACCTCGTCGGGCTCGTAGCCGTCGTAGGCCCCCTGCAGGACGCTGCGGACGTAGTGGCTGCCGATGAAACCGGCGCCACCGGTGACGAGCAGTCGCATGAACTCTCCCTGTCTGACGGGGGCCGGCTGACACACTAGGACAGTGAGAGGGATCATCCTGGCCGGCGGAACGGGGACGCGGCTGCACCCGCTCACCAGGTCGGTGAGCAAGCAGCTCGTCCCCGTGTACGACAAGCCGATGATCTACTACCCGCTCACCACGCTCATGCTGGCGGGCGTCGACGACGTGCTGGTGATCACCACCCCGCACGACGGCGAGCAGTTCCGGCGCCTGCTGGGCGACGGGACGCAGTGGGGCCTGTCGATCACCTACGCCACGCAGCCGGAGCCGCGCGGGCTCGCGCAGGCCTTCGTCATCGGGGCCGACTTCGTGGCCGGCTCGTCGGTGGCCCTCGTGCTGGGCGACAACATCTTCTACGGCCCCGGGCTGGGCTCGCAGCTGACCCGGTTCGGCGACGTCGACGGGGCCGCCGTGTTCGCCTACCGGGTCGCGGACCCGCAGCGCTACGGCATCGTCACCTTCGACGCCGACGGCCGGGCCACGCACCTGGACGAGAAGCCGTCGCAGCCACGGTCCAGCTACGCCGTGCCCGGGCTGTACTTCTACGACCACGAGGTCGTCGAGATCGCGGCCGCGCTCGAGCCGTCCGCCCGGGGCGAGTACGAGATCACCGACGTCAACCGCCACTACCTGGACCGCGGCCGGCTGCACGTCGAGGTGCTGCCGCGCGGCACGGCCTGGCTGGACACGGGGACCTTCGACTCGTTGCTCGACGCGGGCAACTACGTGCGCACCATCGAGCAGCGGCAGGGCCTGAAGATCGGCTGTCCCGAGGAGGTCGCCTGGCGTCGGGGCCTGATCAGCACCGACCAGCTGCTGGCCCTGGCCGCCGCCACCGCCAGCAGCGGGTACGGCACCTACCTGGCGGGGCTCCCGCAGGACCCGGGCTGACTCAGCCCGGGCCACCCTGCCGGGTGCCGTCCTGCCCGGTGAGGGCCAGGTCGGCCCGCACCATCCGGGCGACCACCTCCGTGAACTCCACCGTCGGTCGCCAGCCCAGGGCACGTCGGATCCGGCTCGCGTCGCCCACCAGCTCGACCGCGTCGACGGGCCGCACGAACCGGGGGTCGACGTGCACCAGGTGCTCCCACCCGGTCACGCCGGCCGCCGCGAACGCCGCGGCCACGAACTCGCGGACGCTGTGGCCCTCCCCCGTCGCGACCACGTAGTCGTCGGGCCGCTCGGCCCGCGCCATCCGGACCATGGCGTCGACGTGGTCCGGCGCCCAGCCCCAGTCCCGCCGTGCGTCCAGGTTGCCGACCCGCAGCTCGTCCGCCGTCCCGGCGACGATGGCGGCGACGGTGGAGGTGATCTTGCGGGTGACGAAGGTCGCCGGGCGTCGGGGCGACTCGTGGTTGTAGAGCACGGCGGCGCCCACGTGGTGGCCCGCCTGCCGGTAGACGCCGCCCAGGTGCAGGGCGAACGCCTTGGCGGCCCCGTAGGGCGAGCTCGGCCGGACCGGGGTCCGCTCGTCCTGCGGTGAGGTGGTGGCCGCTCCGAACACCTCGGCGCTCGAGGCGAGCACCACCCTCGGCCCGTCGCCGGTGCCGCCCGGGAAGCAGGCCTCCAGCAACCTCGCGACCGAGGTCCCCGTCACCTCCGCGCTGGTGCCCGCCTGGGCCCAGGACGTGGCCACCGACGACATCCCCGCCAGGTGGAACACGACGTCCGGACGGACCGCGGGCAGCAGGTCGGCGAACGTCGAGGCGGAAGCGAGGTCGCCGTGGTGCACCTGCACCCCGGGGACGACCCGCTCGTCGGGCGAGCGCACGAGGCCGTGCACCTGCCAGCCGTCGGCGAGCAGGCGTTCGGCCAGGTAGCTGCCGTCCTGCCCGGTGACCCCGGTGACGAGGGCGCGTCCCGACACGTCGCTCAGGCCGGCAGCCGGCGCTGCTCGGCCAGGTCGCTGTCGACCATCATCCGGACCAGCTCGCCGAAGCCGACGGTCGGCTTCCAGCCGAGCCGCTCCTGCGCCTTGGACGGGTCGCCGATGAGCATGTCCACCTCGGCGGGGCGGAAGAACGCCGGGTCCTGCACCACGCGGTCCGACCAGTCGTCGACGCCGACGTGGGCGAACGCGACGTCCAGGAGGTCCCGGATGGAGTGGGCCTCCCCGGTGGCCACCACGTAGTCGTCGGCCTCGTCCTGCTGCAGCATGCGCCACATCGCGTCGACGTAGTCCCCGGCGAAGCCCCAGTCGCGCCGGGCCTCCAGGTTGCCCAGCGTGATGACGTCCTGACGACCGAGCGCGATCCGGGCCACGGCCTGCGTCACCTTGCGGGTCACGAACTCCGGCCCCCGCCGCGGCGACTCGTGGTTGAACAGGATCCCGCTCGAGGCGTGCATGCCGTAGGACTCGCGGTAGTTGATGGTCATGTAGTGCCCGAACACCTTGGCCACGCCGTACGGCGAGCGCGGCCACAGCAGGGTGGTCTCCCGCTGGGGGACCTCCTGCACCCGACCGAACATCTCCGAGCTGGACGCCTGGTAGAACCGCACCCGGCCGACGTCGGACCCGGAGTGCAGCCGCACGGCCTCCAGCATGTTGAGCACACCCTGGGCCGTGACCTCGGTCGTCAGGTGGGCGTTCTGCCAGGAGTAGGCGACGTAGCTGATGGCGCCCAGGTTGTAGACCTCGTCCGGGCGCGAGGACTCCAGCGCCCGGAGCAGGCTGGACAGGTCCGTGAGGTCGCCCGTCAGCTGCTGGACGCCGGGCACCTCGGCGGCCAGGACGGCCGCCTTCGGGTTGTTCTGGCCCCGGACCAGCCCGAACACCTCGTACCCCTTGGACAGCAGGAGCTCGGCGAGGTACATGCCGTCCTGGCCGGTGATGCCGGTGACGAGGGCGCGGCGGGCGGGAGACGCTGACGTGGGCACGAGGCAGGAGCCTAGGCCCGCGAGCGCACCCCGGGCGCGCTCACCGGGATCGTGGCGGGCGGCCCCTCCGGTGCACCGTCCGGGGGTCCTGCGGGACGGGCCGGACCCACCGTGGGACCGGGAGCGGCCGCGACGTCCGGGCCCTGCGCCCCGACCGTCGGACCGGCCCCGCGACCGCGCTCCCGGCCCACGAGCCACCCCGGGGGGTCCAGCAGCCAGCGCGGCCCGACCCGGCGGCACAGGACGTCGAACCCGACCGCGGCCGCGACCAGGCTCACCGTCCAGAACGGGATCCAGACCGCCTGCACGGGCAGCGGCGCGCCGATCAGGGGGCTCCCGCCGGTCGCGACCATCAGCACCGTGCTCAGCTGGATCACGAACGGGTGCACCAGGTACACCACCAGGGTCCTGCTGCCCACGACGGAGCCCAGCCGGGCGACCAGCGGCAGCCGGGCCAGCTGCACGCTCACCAGGACACCGGTCACCAGGCCCAGCAGGGTGACCACGGGCATGGTGCCGACGATCTCGCCGCGGAAGTAGAGCCCGGTGACGCTCCACCCGAACACGAGGGCCGCCACGAGGCTCGTCACCGGGGTGCTGGCCGCCGCGACCTGCACGACCAGCGGGCGGGCGTAGCAGCCGAGGAAGAACCAGAACCCGAAGACCGACCAGCGGGTCACGTTCACCAGGTGCGACTGGGTCTCCCCCGTCCCCAGCAGCCCCGCCAGCGTGCTGGTGTTCAGCAGCAGCGCGCCCGACACCACCAGCACCACCCCTGGGGCCCGGCGCCCGAGCTTGGCCACGACGAAGAACAGGGCCAGCGCGTACAGGTACCAGTAGGCCAGCCCGCCCAGCGGCAGCATCTCCAGGTTGTAGGAGAACCACGACCGCTTGTCGGTCGGGAAGACCGCGTACACCCAGACCAGACCGAAGGGCACGGTCCACAGCGCGTACGGCCACAGCTGGTGCGACAGCCGGCCTCGTAGCGCGGCCCCCCACGGCCGTCGCACGGCACCGGCGGCCAGCAGGCCCGAGACCAGGAAGAACAGCGGCATCCGGACGGGGGTGAGCACCGCGTTCAGGTCCAGCCACGTCGTGACCCAGGGCGAGCTCACCCCGGCCAGCACGGTCCCCCGGGCCTGGACCCCGACGTGGTACGCGACGACGAGCACGATCGAGAGGGCCTTGGCGACGTCGACCCACTCGTACCGGCCTCGGCCGCCGGCGGGGGGGACGGTCACGTGGCGCCTCCGTGGTGAGGGTCAGGGGATCAGGCGTGCGGCTGGGCGCACGCACTCAGGGGCAGGTTACCGGCCCGGGCCGGCAGACCCCTGGTACGCCCGGCCGCGCGGCGCCTCGACCCCGGGGACCTGCGCCTCAGCCCTTGAGGACCTGCCGGCCCATCACCAGCCGCTGGATCTGGTTGGTGCCCTCGTAGATCTGCGTGATCTTGGCGTCGCGCATCATCCGCTCCACCGGGTGGTCGCTGACGTACCCGGCGCCGCCCAGCAGCTGCACGGCGTCGGTGGTGACGGCCATGGCCACGTCGGAGGCGAAGCACTTGGCCGCGGCGCCGAAGAACGTCAGGTCGGCGTCGCCGCGCTCGCTCCTCGCGGCGGCCACGTAGACCAGCTGGCGGGCGGCCTCGAGCTGCATCGCCATGTCGGCGAGCATGAACTGGATGCCCTGGAACTCCGCGACGGCCTTGCCGAACTGCCGGCGCTCCTTGACGTAGTCGCGGGCGTAGTCCAGCGCCCCCTGGGCGATGCCGACGGCCTGCGCGCCGATCGTGATCCGGGTGTGGTCCAGGGTCCGGAGCGCGATCTTCAGCCCCTCGCCGGGCTCGCCGACCATGCGGTCGCCCGGGATGCGGCAGCGCTCGAAGATCATCTCGCGGGTGGGCGAGCCCTTGATGCCGAGCTTCTTCTCCTTGGCGCCGAAGGTGAGCCCCTCGTCACCCTTCTCCACGACGAACGCGCTGATCCCCTTGTTGCCCGCGTCGGGGTCGGTCACGGCCATCACGGTGTAGAACTCGCTGACGCCGGCGTTGGTGATCCAGGACTTCTGGCCGTCCAGCACCCAGTCGTCGCCGTCGCGGCGGGCGCGCGTGCGCATCGACGCGGTGTCGGACCCGGCCTCGCGCTCGGACAGGCCGTAGCTGAAGCCCTCCCCGGCGGCCAGGCGCGGCAGGTACCGGGCCTTGATGTCGTGCGAGCCACCCAGCAGCACCGGCATCGACCCGAGCTTGTTGACCGCCGGGATCAGGGAGCTGGAGGCGCAGACCCGGGCGACCTCCTCGATGACCAGGCAGACCTCCAGGGCGCCGGCCCCCACGCCGTCGTACTCCTCGGGCACGTGCGGGGCGTGGAAGTCGGCGGCGACCAGGGCGTCGTTGGCCTCCTGCGGGAACCGGGCGTCGCGGTCCACGTCCGCCGCGTAGGGGGCGATCTTGTCGGTGGCGACCGCGCGGACCGCCTCGACGAGGTCACGCTGGTCGTCGGTCAGGGTGAAGGCGTCGTTGCTCACGGGGGCATCGTACGCGTCGGGCCACCGCAGGGTTACCGACCGGTAACCCCGTGGTGACGGGGCAGGTCCGACGGGGTCGGGTCCGGGCGTGCCGCTCCCGGGCGGCCGGGCGCCGCGTGGTGCCGGCCCCCACGGGCGGTAGCGTCCTCCGTCGTGCGTATCTCTGTGATCGGTTGCGGTTATCTCGGTGCTGTCCACGCCGCCTGCATGGCCGAGCTGGGTCACGAGGTGGTCGGCATCGACGTGGACGAGGCCAAGGTCGCCCTCCTCCGCGAGGGCAGGGCGCCGTTCTACGAGCCCGGCCTGCCGGAGCTGCTGCAGAAGGTCATGCCCACCGGCCGGCTCCGGTTCACCACGGACATGGCCGAGGCGTCGGGGGCGCGGGTCCACTTCGTCTGCGTGGGCACCCCGCAGCGCAAGGGCGAGTACGCCGCCGACCTGCGCTACGTCGACGCGGCCGTCGACGCGCTCGCCCCCCACCTCACGGGCACGGCGGAGGCCCCCGCCCTGGTGGTCGGGAAGTCCACCGTCCCCGTCGGGACCGCGGCCCGGCTCGCCGAGCGGGTGGCCGAGCTGGTGTCCCCCGGGGTCGAGGCCGTCCTGGCCTGGAACCCGGAGTTCCTGCGCGAGGGCTTCGCCGTCAAGGACACGCTGACCCCCGACCGCTTCGTGTACGGCCTGCCCGAGGGCGCCCCCGGCGAGACCGCCAAGGCGCTGCTGGACGAGATCTATGCCACACCGCTGGGCACCGGCACCCCGCTGGTCACCACCGACTACGCGACCGCCGAGCTGGTCAAGGTCGCGGCCAACTCCTTCCTCGCCACCAAGATCTCCTTCATCAACGCCATGGCCGAGGTCTGCGAGAAGGTGGACGCCGACGTCGTGGCGCTCGCCGACGCGATCGGCCACGACGCCCGCATCGGCCGCAAGTTCCTCAACGCCGGCGTCGGCTTCGGCGGGGGCTGCCTGCCCAAGGACATCCGGGCCTTCATGGCCCGCGCGGGCGAGCTCGGCGCCGACCAGGCCCTGACGTTCCTGCGCGAGGTCGACGACATCAACATGCGCCGCCGCCAGCGCATGGTCGAGATGACCCGCGAGGTGTGCGAGGGCTCCCTGCTCGGGCGCCGCGTCGCCGTGCTGGGGGCGGCCTTCAAGCCCAACAGCGACGACATCCGCGACTCCCCCGCGCTGAGCGTGTCGGCCCAGCTGCGGCTGCAGGGCGCCCACGTCACGGTGTACGACCCCCAGGCGATGGAGAACGCGCGCAAGGTCTGGCCGGACCTGCGCTTCGGCGAGGACGTGGCCGACACCATCGAGGGGGCCGACGTGGTCCTCATGCTCACCGAGTGGGCCGAGTTCCTGGCCCTGGACCCCGAGGAGACGGGCAAGCAGGTCCGCAACCGACGCATCCTCGACGGCCGCAACGCCCTGGACCCCGCGGCCTGGCGGGCGGCCGGGTGGACCTACCGCGCCATGGGTCGTCCGCGCGCCTGACCCGGACGGTGCCCGGCCCCGGACGGGTCCGACTCGCCCCGGGCTCGGGCACCACCACCCTCCCGAGCGCTCTACCGTGTCCGGGTGCCCGACTCGCCCTACCGTGATGACGACCCGACGACCCAGATGCGGCGGCCCACGCCGCTGCGCTCGCCGCTGACCGGTCGTCCCGCCGTCCCACGGCTGGGCCGGCCCGGAACCGACGGGTCCACCGAGGCAGCGCCGGACGCCACCCGGGTGATGCGTCGTCCGCCCCGGTCTCCGGGAGGGTCGGACCAGGCCACGGCGCGGTACGCCGCGGCCGGCACGCAGCAGCCCCGCACCACGCAGCAGCCCCGCACCACCCAGCCGCCCCGCACCACGCAGCAGCCCCGCCCGGCCCGCCCCGCGGGGACCCCGCCTCGCTCGGGCCCGCCGCGCGGACGTGCAGGCGCCGGGCAGGGGCCGCCCCGCGGGCCGGGCGCCGACGGGTCGCGCCGCCCCGGGGCCCGACCCCCGCGTCGCCGCCGTCGGGGCCGGGGCGTGCTGGCGGTCGTCGTCGTCCTCGTCGCGCTGCTGGTGGCCTACCCGCTGGCGCTGGGCTGGACCGCGTGGACCAACGTGGGCAAGATCCCCGGGCTCATCACGGCCGGGGGCACGCCGGGCACCACGTTCCTGCTGGTGGGCAGCGACTCCCGCGAGGAGTCCGTCGACGAGGACGGTCAGGCCTCGACCGACACCACGGGGAGCCGGACCGACACGATCCTGCTGCTGCACTCCCCCGCCGGCGGCGGACCCACCGTGATGGTCAGCCTGCCCCGCGACAGCTACCTGGAGATCCCCGGCAACGGCGAGAACAAGCTCAACGCCTCCTACGCGTTCGGCGGTCCGGAGCTGCTGGTGTCCACGGTGGAGCAGGCCACCGGGATCGGGATCGACGGGTACGTCGAGACCGGGTTCGGGGGCTTCTCCGCCATCGTCGACGCGGTCGGCGGGGTCGAGGTCGACCTGCCCGAGGCCATCGAGGACCCGCTGGCCGACATCGACCTGCCGGCGGGGTCGCAGACCCTCGACGGGCAGGACGCGCTGGGCCTGGTCCGGACCCGCAAGACCGACGCGACGGGCGACCTGGCCCGCGTCCAGCGGCAGCGGCAGCTGCTGGGGGCGATCGTGGAGCGGGCGAGCTCACCCGCGGTGCTGCTCGACCCGCGCCGGTCCTTCCCCGCGGCGCGGGAGGGCGGTCGCGCGCTGACCGTCGACGAGGACTCCGGCCCCCTCGGGCTGGGGCGGTTCCTGCTCGCGATGCGGGCGGTCACCGGTCCGGACGGCGTCCAGCTGACCGTGCCGGTCAGCGACCCGGACCTGCGGACGCCGAACGGGTCGGCCGTGGAGTGGGACGCCGAGCGCTCCGAGCAGCTGTGGTCCGCGCTGCGCGAGGACGACACCGAGACCGTCGCCGTCCTCGTCGAGCGGTGGACGGAGGAGGCCGCGGGCTGAGGTCCGCCCTCCTGGGTCCGCTCAGCCCTCGCGGGCCGCGCGGACCTGCTCGCGCAGCCGCTGCCCCTTGTCGCCGGCCGAGCGGCGGAGCGCCTCCGCGTGCTCGACCAGGGCCTCCCGCAGCCGCAGCGCCTCGGGCCCCTCGCCCGCCGCGAGCACCCGGACGGCCAGCAGCCCGGCGTTGCGGGCCGCGCCGACGCCGACCGTGGCCACGGGGACCCCGGCCGGCATCTGCACGATGGACAGCAGCGAGTCCAGGCCGTCCAGGTGGGCCAGCGGCACCGGCACCCCGATCACGGGCAGCTCGGTCACCGAGGCGAGCATCCCCGGCAGGTGCGCCGCCCCGCCCGCCCCGGCGACGACGACGCGCAGGCCGCGCCCGGCCGCCTCGGCGCCCCAGGCCACCATGTCGTGGGGCATCCGGTGGGCCGAGACGACGTCCACCTCGTGCGCGACCCCGAACTCGGTCAGGGCGTCGGACGCGGCCGACATCACCCGCCAGTCGGAGTCGGACCCCATGACGACACCGACCACGGGCAGTCCCTCGTCCACGCTCATGCCGTGATCGTCCCGCAGATGTAGTCGGCGGCGTGACGGGCCCGTTCCAGCAGGTCGTCCAGGTCGTCGCCGTGGACGGTGACGTGGCCGATCTTGCGACCGGGCCGGACCGACTTGCCGTACAGGTGCACCTTGACGCCCGGGTCGTGGGCCATGACGTGCAGGTAGGACCGGTACAGGTCCGGGTGGTCCCCGCCCAGGACGTTCACCATGACCGTCCACGGGGCCCGGGCCCGGACGTCACCCAGCGGCAGGTCGAGGACGGCCCGCAGGTGCTGCTCGAACTGGCTGGTGACCGATCCGTCGATGGTCCAGTGCCCGGAGTTGTGCGGGCGCATCGCCAGCTCGTTGACGACGAAGCGCGGGGCCCGGCCGGGGACCGCCACCTCGAAGCCCTCGACGGCCATCACGCCCGTGACGTCCAGCGCGCCGGCGATCGTCGCCGCGGTGGTCGCGGCGTCCCCGGCCAGGTCGTCGTCCAGGCCGGGGGCGGGGGCGACGACCTCCCGGCACACCCCGTCGACCTGCAGCGTCTGCGCCACGGGCCAGATCGCCACCTGCCCGGACGGGCTGCGTGCCACCAGCACGGCCAGCTCGCGGACGAAGGGGACGACCTCCTCGGCCAGCAGCGGCGCCCCGCCGGCCCGGTCGAACCAGGACGCAGCGGTGGCCCACCGGTCGTCGGCCCCCTCGGCCGGGGACGGTCCCACCACGAGGACACCCTTGCCGTCGTAGCCGCCGCGCGGCGTCTTGAGCACGGCCCGGCCGCCGTGGTCGGCGGCGAAGGCCCGCAGGGCGTCGACGTCGGCCACCTCCGCCCACGACGGCACCGGCAGACCCAGGTCGGTCAGCGCCCGACGCATCTGCAGCTTGTCCTGCGCGTGGTGCAGCGCGGCCGGGCCGGGCCGGACCGCGGTCCCGGTGGCCTCCAGCGCGGCCAGGACGTCCGCGGGCACGTGCTCGTGGTCGAACGTCACCACCTCGGCCCCGCTCGCCGCGGTCAGCACCGACTCCACGTCGCCCGCCGCTCCCAGCACCGTGGTCGCGACCTGCGCGGCGCTGTCGTCACCGTTGTCGGCCAGCACCCGCAGGTGCACGCCGAGCGCCACGGCGGGCGGCACCATCATGCGGGCGAGCTGGCCTCCGCCCAGCACGGTGACGGTGGGGAAGCCTGGTCCGGTGGAGTCGTCTGGTCGCGGCACGGCAGGAGCCTACGCAGCCGTCCCGTACGGTGGTGCGGTGCGTCGTCTCTACGCCGCGATCCACGGCGCCCTTGCCCTCGTCGTGCGCGAAGGCCTCAAGTTCGGCGTCGTCGGCGCCGTCGCCTACGTCGTCGACCTGGGCGTGTTCAACCTGCTGCTGCACGTGGGCGACGACCCGGTGCTGGACGGCAAGCCCCTGACGGCCAAGGTGATCTCGGTCGCGGTGGCCACGATGGTCGCCTGGATGGGCAACCGGTGGTGGACGTTCCGCCGACGACGCCGCTCGGCGGTCCCGCGGGAGCTGTTCCTGTTCGTCGTGGTCAACGTGGGAGGCCTGCTGCTCGCGCTGGTGCCGCTGGCGGTGTCCCGCTACGTCCTCGGCCTGACGTCGCCGGTCGCGGACAACATCGCGGCCAACGTCGTCGGTCTGGCCATGGGGACGCTGTTCCGGTTCCTCATGTACCGCACGGTGGTGTTCAACGAGAACCGCACCCTGCCCCCGACCGGCGCCGGGGACGACGCGGGCACCGTCGACGCGGTGGCCGTCACCTCGCCGCCCGCGCCGCGACCTCAGGACGGCTGAGGGTCCACCCAGCGCGGGTCCCGCTTGTCGACGAACGCGGCGATGCCCTCGACCCGGTCCGGCCCGGGCACGACACCGCGCCAGGCGGCGTCCTCGACCTCGAGGCCCTCGGCCAGCGGCAGGTCGGCCCCGGCCCGCATCGCCGCCTTGGCGGCGCGGACCGACGTGGGCGAACGCGTCGCCATCGTCCGGGCCAGCTCGAGGGCCACGGGGTCGACCTGACCGGGCTCGGCGAGCCGGTCCAGCAGGCCCATCCGGTAGGCCTCCGTCCCGTCGACCCGTCGCCCCGTGAGGACCAGGTCCGCGGCCCGGCCGCTGCCGAGGCGCCGGACGGCCAGCTGCGTGCCACCGCCGCCGGGGATCAGCCCCACCCCGACCTCGGGCAGGCCGATGACGGTCGCGGCGTCCCCGACCAGCAGGTCGCACGACAGCGCCAGCTCGCAGCCCCCGCCCAGCGCGTAGCCGGTGACCGCGGCTACGACCGGCACGGGCAGGCCCAGGACACCGCCGTAGCAGGCCCGGTTGGTGGCCCGGGCGCCCAGCAGGTCGGCCTCGGTGGCGTCCCGGCGCTCCTTGAGGTCGGCCCCCACGCAGAACGCGTCGTCGCGGCTGGACCGCAGCACGACGGCCCGCAGGCCGGCCCGGCCCGACAGCTCGGTCGTCGCCGCCGCGACCTGACGGGCCATCTCGACCGAGATGGCGTTCCGGGCCCCGGGCCGGTCCAGGACCAGGGACACCACGTGCCCGTGCTCGTCCTCGTCCACGAGTCGGACCCACTGCTCGCTCACTGCTTCCTCCGTCTGCTGCTGGTCGGTCGTGCGGTCGTCATCCGTGCTCGCCCGGGGCGTACCCGGCGCCGCCCTCGCGGCGCGAGGGCGACTCGACCGACACCAGGGGCACCGTGCCGACGCCTCGGACCTGCCGGGTGCCCAGCGTGCGCAGCCGGAGCCCCTGCGTCCCGGTCAGGAGCCCCGCGGTCGTCGCGTCGGTCAGCACCTCCCCGGCCCCGGCCAGCCGCGAGACGCGGGCGGCCAGGTTGACCGTGGTGCCGAACAGGTCGCCCAGGCGGGCCACGACCGGCCCGTGGGCGAACCCGACGCGCAC
Organism: Aquipuribacter aurantiacus; assembly: GCF_051216895.1. Lineage (NCBI taxonomy): Bacteria > Bacillati > Actinomycetota > Actinomycetes > Micrococcales > Intrasporangiaceae > Aquipuribacter > Aquipuribacter aurantiacus. The sequence goes on along the minus strand of NZ_JBPKAO010000002.1, from coordinate 325,372 downwards.
CCCGGGCACCAGCGGGTCGTCCACGAACGCCGTGGTCAGGTCCAGGGCCGTGAGCGCGGCGTCGCCGGGGCTGCGGGCGGAGAACATCACCTCGTCGCCGACCGTCTTGATCACCCGGCCGCCGTGGTCGGCGATCGCGTCGCCGGCCACGTCGCCGAAACGGCGGACCAGGTCGGCCAGCTCGGGCTCGTCCAGGCTCTGCACGACCTGGGTCCAGCCCACGACGTCGGCGAAGCCCACGGCCCGCTCGAACACCTCGCCCGCCGGGACCAGGACCCGGTCGACGGCGTCGTCGAGCAGCCGTCGCCAGACCAGCACCACCAGCTCCTCCAGGTTCGGGGCGGCCCGGCGCAGCAGCTCCACGGTGGCGTCCCGGTCGCCGTCGACCCGCTCGGCCACGGTCTCCACCTGCCAGGTGGCCAGCCGGTCCATCGACCGCCCCACGGCGCGGCTCAGGTTGAGGACGGTCTGCTCGTCCAGCACCCCGTCCCGGACCAGGCCCGAGGCCATCCGCAGCGCCTGCAGCTCGGCCCCGCCCACCGCGGGCAGGTCCTCGGAGTCCGCGTAGCCGAGGGCCCGGAACAGCTTGCGCGCGCTGAGCTGCGAGACCCCGGCGGCGCGGGCGGCCTCGCGGGGGGTCAGACGCTGGCTCGACGGGTCCCGCCCCGGTTGCGTCGCGGCGCTCACCGGACGTGCTCCACGTCGCCCGCGGACACGGTGACCGGGCCGTCGGCGGTGTCGAGGACCAGCGCCCCGCTGCGGTCGACGTCGACCGCCCGACCGTCCCGGGGACCGGCGGGGGTGCTCACCCGCACCTGACGCCCCAGCGTGCTGCAGGCCGCGACGTAGTCGGCCCGGGTCGACGGGCCGTCGGGGTCCTCGCCCCAGCCCGTGAGCCGGTGCTCCAGGCCGGCGACGACGGCGACCAGGGCCCGCTCGAAGNTACCCCCCCCCCCCGACCGTCCCGGGGACCGGCGGGGGTGCTCACCCGCACCTGACGCCCCAGCGTGCTGCAGGCCGCGACGTAGTCGGCCCGGGTCGACGGGCCGTCGGGGTCCTCGCCCCAGCCCGTGAGCCGGTGCTCCAGGCCGGCGACGACGGCGACCAGGGCCCGCTCGAAGCCGCCCTCCTGGCCCGTCGGTGCCGACCCGGCCGGCAGGAGCTGCTGCAGCGACGCCGCCCGGGGCGTGGGCCCCGGGGGCGCCGGCGCGTCCGGCGGCAGGTCGGGCGGCAGGTCGGGGGGCAGGTCGGGGGGCAGGAGGTTGACCCCGACGCCGGCCACGACGACGGGCCCGGTCGGACCGGTGACCACGTCGACGAGGATCCCGGCCAGCTTGGCCAGGCCGGACAGGGCTCCCACGACGGCGTCGGGGGCACCTGCGACCTCGTCCGGGGCGTCCGGTCCGTCGGCCCCGACCGCCGTTTCCTCCGTCACGACCACGACGTCGTTGGGCCACTTGAGACGCGCCTGGACACCCAACCCGGCCAGACCGTCCAGCACCCCGAGGCCGACGACCATGGGCACCCAGGTCCACGCGGACTGGGGTGCGGGCGGCGACCACAGCACCGACACCGCCAGCGAGGCACCGGGCGGGCTCTGCCACCGACGGCCCAGCCGACCCCGACCCGCGGTCTGGGCGCGGGCCGCCAGCACCGCGGGACCGCGTTCCCCCGCCCGGGCGCGCGCCGCCAGGTCGGAGTTGGTGGAGCCGGTGGTCCCCACCACCTGCACCGGCCAACCCATGGCGGGCACCGTACCGCCGCAGCCGGGCCCCGACGCCGGGGGTGAGCACCTGGAGGCGCCGCCGGGGCGGGTCGGGCTCGCTAGGCTCCGTCCTCGTGCAGCGCGACGAAGCCACCACCACGGGCCCGACCACCGACGGTCCGGCCACCGACGCCCCGGACATCCACACCACCGCGGGCAAGCTCGCGGACCTGCGACGACGGACCGACGAGGCCGTGCACGCCGGATCCGCCCGGGCGGTGGACAAGCAGCACGCCAAGGGCAAGAAGACGGCCCGGGAGCGCATCGACGCGCTGCTGGACCCCGGTTCGTTCACCGAGCTCGACGAGCTCGCCCGGCACCGCAGCACCACGTTCGGCATGGAGGCCAACCGGCCCTACGGCGACGGCGTCGTCACCGGGTACGGCACGGTCGACGGCCGGCAGGTGTGCGTGTTCGCGCAGGACTTCACGGTGTTCGGCGGCAGCCTGGGGCAGGTCTTCGGCGAGAAGATCGTCAAGGTGATGGACCTGGCCGCCCGGGTCGGCTGCCCCGTGGTCGGCATCAACGACTCCGGCGGCGCCCGCATCCAGGAGGGCGTCGTGGCGCTCGGCCTGTACGCCGAGATCTTCCGGCGCAACGTCCACGCCTCGGGCGTCGTGCCGCAGATCAGCCTCGTGCTCGGGCCCTGCGCCGGCGGCGCGGTCTACTCCCCCGCGATCACCGACTTCACCGTCATGGTCGACCAGACCTCGCACATGTTCATCACCGGCCCGGACGTCATCAAGACGGTGACCGGCGAGGACGTGGCCATGGAGGAGCTGGGCGGGGCGCGCACCCACAACAGCCGCTCCGGCAACGCGCACTACATGGGCAGCGACGAGGACGACGCGATCGAGTACGTCAAGGACCTGCTGTCGTTCCTGCCGGCCAACAACCTCGAGACCCCGCCGGTCGCCGAGCCCGCCGACGACCCCGCCGCGACCGAGGCGCGCGAGGAGGACCTGGTCCTGGACACGCTGATCCCGGACTCGGCCAACCAGCCCTACGACATGCACACCGTCATCGAGACGGTCGTGGACGACGGGCACTTCCTGGAGACGCAGCCGCTGTTCGCGCCCAACATCCTGTGCGGGTTCGCCCGGGTCGACGGGCACCCGGTGGGAATCGTGGCCAACCAGCCGATGCAGCTGGCCGGCACCCTGGACATCGACGCCAGCGAGAAGGCCGCCCGGTTCGTGCGGACCTGCGACGCGTTCAACGTGCCCGTGCTCACCTTCGTGGACGTGCCGGGGTTCCTGCCGGGCACCGACCAGGAGTGGAACGGCATCATCCGCCGCGGCGCCAAGCTGCTGTACGCCTACGCCGAGGCGACCGTGCCGCTGCTCACCGTCATCACGCGCAAGGCCTACGGCGGGGCCTACTGCGTCATGGGCTCCAAGCACCTGGGCGCCGACCTCAACCTGGCCTGGCCCACGGCCCAGATCGCGGTCATGGGGGCGCAGGGCGCGGCCAACATCCTCTACCGCAACGTGCTGGCCGAGGCCGCCGCGGCGGGCGAGGACGTCGACGCGGTGCGCGCGCAGAAGATCACCGAGTACGAGGACACCCTGGCCAACCCCTACGTCGCGGCGGAGCGCGGGTACGTCGACGCCGTCATCGAGCCGTCGCGGACCCGGGTCGAGATCACCAAGGCGCTGCGGCTGCTGCGGCACAAGCGGGAGACCCTGCCGCCCAAGAAGCACGGCAACATCCCGCTGTGATGACCGACGCCGGGGGACGTCGAGAGGACCACCCGGGGGGTCCCGGGCACTACGGGCACCCCCAGGGACGTTGGCACGTCGTGCTGGGAGGATCTGACGCGTGAGTGCATTTCGGGGGATACCCGCAGAACCGCCGTCGCCGCTGACCGGACCCGTGACGGACTCGGCCGGCGTCCTAAACGTCCCGGCCGCCGAGGCCGCGGTGGCCCGGGTCGGCGAGGAGACGGACGTCGAGCTGTACGTCGTCTACGTCGACACCTTCGACGGCGTCGACAGCCAGGACTGGGTGGCGGAGACCGGGAGCCTGTCGGGCTTCAGCGGCGCCGACGCCGTCCTCGCCGTCGCGGTCGACGACCGGGAGTACTACTTCGAGCCGCCGTCGTCGCTCAACCTGCCCGAGGTCCAGTCGGTCCAGACCGCCCTGACCGAGCAGCTGGCCGCCGACGACTGGGACGGTGCCGTGGTCGCCACCGCCGACCAGCTCGTCGAGGTCGTGCAGGCCGACGGCGGTGCGCCCGGGGCCCCGGTCCAGCAGCAGCCGGACGACGGCGGCGGCAGCGGGTTCGGCACCCTCCTGGTGTTCCTGGTCATCGGGGTCGTCGGGTTCGTGGTGATCCTCGGGCTGCTCGCGATGGCGAACCGGCGCAAGCCCGCCCTGCCCGCGCACGAGGTGGCCCAGCGCCGCGGCCAGAGCGGCTGGGAGACCCTGCCGACGCCCGAGCTGGAGCAGCGGGCCGGCTCGGCGCTGCTCGCCGGCGACGAGGCGCTGCGGGAGTCCGAGCAGGAGCTCGCCTTCGCGCGCGCCCAGTTCGGCGAGGACGGGACCGAGGAGTTCCAGAAGGCCCTGGGCACCGCCAAGGCGGCGCTGACCGAGGCGTTCTCGGCCCGCCACCAGCTGGACGAACGGATGTCCGCGGGCGAGGTGCCCGAGGTCGAGAGGCGTCGTCTGCTCGTGGCGGTGCTGAGCCGCACCCAGGAGGCCGACGAGGCCCTGCAGGCGCAGGCCGAGTCCATGACGCGGCTGCGCGACCTGGAGCGGTCGCTGCCCACGCTGCTGCCGGCTCTCGGCACCCGCACCGGCACCGTCCGCACGCGGATCGACGCCGCCGAGCGGACCTTGACCGGCCTGTCGACCACCTACGCCCCCGCGGCCGTCGAGCCGGTGCGCGACAACATCCGTCACGCGCGGGAGCTCGCCGACTTCGCCGACCAGCGACTCGCCCAGGCGCGCGACCAGGTGGCCGCCGGCACCGCGGGCGAGGGAGCGCTCGCCGCGCACGAGGCCGAGGCCGCCCTGGCCCGGGCCGAGGACCAGGCGCAGGCCGTGCAGGACATCGAGCGGCACCTGCACGAGGCCGTCGTCCAGCTGCCGGGCGCCACCGCCGACCTGCGCGCCGACCTGGCCCAGGCCGACGCCGTGCTGGGTCGCGGCGGCAACGACGACCTGGCCGGTGCGGCCGGGCGCGCCCGCGCCGCGGTGGCCGAGGCCGAGGCGCACCTGACGCGCGGGGCCGGCGGCGATCCGCTGGGCGTCCTGCGCCGCGTCGAGGCGGCCGACAGCGGGCTCGACAAGGCCCTGGAGGCCATCTCGGAGGCCGGTCGCACCCGGGCCCAGGCCCAGGGTGCGCTCCAGCACGCGATCGCGGCCGCCCGCGCCGACGTCGAGGAGGTCGAACGCTTCATCGCGACCCGTCGAGGGGCCGTGGGCAACGGTCCCCGCACCCGGGCCGCGTACGCCCGGCAGATGCTGACCGTCGCCGAGCAGCGGGGCCAGGCCGACCCGGTCGAGGCGCTGCAGGCCGCGCGGGCCGCGGACGCCGAGGCCGACCAGGCCCTGCTCGAGGCGCGTCGCGAGGTCGACCGCTACTCCGACCCCGACGACGACTACCGCGGCCCGTTCGCCGGTGGGCAGCGGCGCGGCGGCGTGGACGTCGGCGGCATGGCTCTCGGCGTCCTGCTGGGCAGCGTGCTCGGCGGGGGCGGCGGGGGCGGCAGCTGGGGCGGCGGCGGTGGGGGCGGCGGCTTCGGCGGCGGCGGGTTCGGCGGCGGCTTCGGCGGCGGGTTCGGCGGGGGCGGCGGCTTCGGCGGCGACTTCTGAGGCGACACGATCACCGGCACCAGGAACGGGTACGGCACGTCAGGTCACACCCACACGGAGGAGAGCACATGTCCCAGCAGTCCATCTTCGGTCGCATCTCGCAGCTGGCCCGGGCCAACATCAACTCGATCATCGACAACGCGGAGGACCCGCAGAAGATGCTCGACCAGATGATCCGCGACTACACGGCCAACATCACCGAGGCCGAGCAGGCCGTCGCGCAGACCATCGGCAACCTCCGCCTGATGGAGGCCGACCGCGACGAGGACGCCGCCGCCGCCCGCGACTGGGGCAGCAAGGCCATCGCCGCGAGCGGCCGGGCCGACCAGCTGCGCACGCAGGGCAACGCCGGCGAGGCCGACCGCCTGGACAACCTGGCCAAGATCGCCATCGAGCGGCAGATCAAGGCCGAGGGCGACGCGTCCGGCCTGTCGACGCAGATCACGTCGCAGCAGGCCGTCGTCGACAAGCTGCGCGTCGGCCTGGACGGCATGAAGGGCAAGCTCACCGAGCTCAAGTCCAAGCGGGACCAGCTCGTCTCGCGGCAGAAGATCGCCACGGCGCAGAACCAGATGCACGACTCGATCAAGAGCATCAACCTCGCCGACCCGACCAGCGAGCTCAGCCGCTTCGAGGACAAGATCCGCCGCGAGGAGGCCCGCGCCCTGGGCAACGCCGAGCTGGCCGCGTCCAGCCTCGACAACCAGTTCGCGGAGCTCGAGGACGCCGGCACGACCATCGAGGTCGAGTCCCGCCTCGCCGCGCTCAAGTCCTCCCAGCCCCCCGCCGGGGCGTGACCGGGAGCAGCCCCTCCGACGTCTCGCCGCCCGTGGTGCAGGTCGTCTCCGGGCGGCCCGACGCGGGCGAGCTGGCCGCGGTCGTGTCCGTCCTGCTCGCCCGGGCCGGTACCCAGCAGGGTGCCGGCCCGGGCGGCGGGCCGGCCCGCGGGACGTGGGGGGCACCGTCGACCCTCGTGCGCCGGGCCGGTGGCCCACCCGTCGGGGGCTGGGGCAGGACGTCGGCTACCTTGCGCGGGTGAGTGACCCGACCCGTACCCCGACCCCCGTCGACACCCTGGCCGAGGAGCTCCTCGACGCGTACGCGGCCCTGGACCCGGAGTCCGCGACCCAGTCCGGGCTGGCCGGGCACGACCACCGCCTGACCGACCACTCGGTCACCGGCATCGCCGAGCGGACGGCGTTGTTCCGCGACGTCCTGAGCCGCCTCGACCGGCTGGTGGCCACCGACGCGACGGACGTGGTGACCGCCGACGTGCTGCGGGAGCGCGCCGAGGTCGAGATCCGGATGGCGACCACCGGTGAGCGCGCCCGGGCGCTGGACGTGCTCGGGTCCCCGGTGCAGGGCATCCGCGAGGTGTTCGACCTGATGCCGACCGACGACGACGCGGACTGGGCCGTGGTCGCCGAACGGCTCCGCGCGGTGCCCGACGCCGTCGCCGGCTACCTGTCGGCGCTGCGCACCTCGGCCGCGGAGGGCCGGCCCGCCGCCCGCCGTCAGGTCCTCGCCTGCGCCGCGCAGTGCGACGACAACGTCGGACCGGAGGGCTTCTTCCTCGCCACGGCGACCCGCGCCCGGGTGGGTGGGGGGAGCACCGACGCCGTCGAGGACGCCGTCGAGCCCCTTCCCGAGGAGCTGCTCGACGAGCTCGACTCCGCCGCCGTGGGCGCCTCGCAGGCCTACGCCGACCTGGCGGCCGCGCTGCGCGGGGACCTGCTGGACGCGGCGACCGACGTCGACGCCGTCGGCGAGGAGCGGTACGCCCTGCGCCTGCAGTACTACCTGGGCACCGAGGTCGACCTCCGCGAGACCTACGCCTGGGGCGTGGCCGAGGTCGAGCGGCTGCGCGCCGAGGGGACGGCCATCGCCCGAACCCTGGGCGCGGCCACGGTCGAGGAGGCCGCGGAGGCGCTCGAGCGCGACCCCGCCCGGCTGGTGCACGGCGCCGCCGCGTTCCGCGACTGGATGCAGCAGACGTCCGACGAGGCGGTGACCGCCCTGGCCGGCACGCACTTCGACGTGCCTGACGCCATCCGCACCCTGGACTGCCGCATCGCCCCGACCAGCACCGGCGTCGTGTACTACACCGCACCCAGCGAGGACCTGTCGCGCGCGGGGTCGATGTGGTGGTCGGTGCCCAAGGGCATGACCTCGTTCAGCACCTGGCAGCAGCGGACCACCGTCTACCACGAGGGCGTCCCGGGGCACCACCTGCAGCTGGGGCAGACGGTGCTGCGCAGCGCCGAGCTCAACCGCTACCGCCGCCTGGGGGTGTGGGTGTCCGGCCACGGCGAGGGGTGGGCGCTGTACGCCGAGCAGCTGATGGCCGAGCTGGGCCACCTCGACGACCCGGGCGACCGGCTCGGCCTGGTCGCCTCGCAGCTGCTCCGCTCCGTCCGCGTCGTGCTCGACATCGGGGTGCACTGCGGCTTCGAGGCGCCGGCGTCGGCCGGGGGCGGCAGCTGGACCTACGACAAGGCGTGGGCGTACCTCAGTGCCAACGTGCCCGAGCCCGAGGCGACGCTGCGCTTCGAGCTCGACCGCTACCTGGGCCACCCCGGCCAGGCCCCCTCGTACAAGGTCGGCGAGCGGGTCTGGCTCCAGCTGCGCGAGGAGGCCCAGGCCCGCGAGGGCGCCGGGTTCGACCTGGTCGCCTGGCACCGCCGCGCCCTGGACCTGGGCTCGGTCGGCCTCGACACGCTGCGCCGGGCGCTGAGCGCGTGAGCGGGGCCCCGACGCTGCTGCTGGCGTCGCGCTCCCCCGCGCGCCTGGCCACCCTGCGCGCGGCGGGCGTCGCCCCCGAGGTCCGGGTGAGCGAGGTCGACGAGGACGCCGTCGTCGCGGCCTACGGGGTCGACGACCCGAGCGACGTGGCGATCCTGCTGGCCCGGGCCAAGGCGGAGGACGTGGCCCGTCACGTCGACGGTGTGCTCGTCCTCGGCTGCGACTCCGTCCTCGACCTGGACGGCGTGGCCTACGGACGTCCCTCGGACGCCGCGGACGCCGTCCGCCGCTGGCGGGCGATGCGGGGGCGGCAGGGGGTGCTGCGGACGGGGCACTGGCTGGTCGACACCCGCGCACCGGAGGACGGCGGCAGCGGCGCGAGCGTGGGCGAGCTCAGCAGCACCGGGGTCAGGTTCGCCGACCTCGACGACCACGAGGTCGAGGCGTACGTGGCCACGGGCGAGCCGCTGCGGGTCGCGGGCGCGTTCACGCTCGACGGCCTTGGCGGCGCGTACGTGGACGGCGTGGAAGGGGACCCGCACGCCGTGGTGGGCGTCGGGCTGCCCACGCTGCGTCGGCTGCTGGGCCAGGTCGGCGTCCGCTGGAGCGACATGTGGCAGGCGGACGGGCCGGTCTAAGGTCCCGGTCCGCTTCGGCCGATCCCTGGGCAATGGCCTCCCGACCCGCCCGTCGTCGTTCCCTCCGCTCCCGTGTCGTCGTCATCTGCCTGGTGTCGGTGGCGGTGTCGACCGGTTCCGTGGCGGCGGTGACCGTCACGCAGTCCGCGAGGGCGTCCGACGTCGCCGTCCAGGAGGGCGAGGCCTTCATCGTCGAGCGCGCGCAGGCCAGCGCGGAGGCCCTGTACGGCACGGTCAGCGCGGTCGGTCGCAAGACCAGCGGCGAGATCGGGACGGCGCTCGGTGTCGCCGACGACCAGCTGGCCCGCTCCGGCGGCGTCAGCATCGGGACCACGCCGGTGCCGTGGACGGCGGTCGACCAGCTGTCGCGGGAGGAGACCGCGGTCGAGCTGCCCCAGCTGCTCCTGGGTGACACGTGGCTGCAGGCCACGACCAGCTTCGACGACCGGGTGCCGCTGATCGACGACGTGTTCGACCTGACCGGCGCCACCGTCACGGTGTTCCAGCGGATGAACGACGAGGGCGACATGCTGCGGGTGGCCACCAGCGTGCGCACCGCGGACGACACGCGCGCCATCGGGACCTACATCCCCGCCGTCGGCGCGGACGGCGCACCCAACGCCGTCGTGGCGTCCCTGCTGGGCGGTGAGACCTACCTCGGCAACGCCTTCGTGGTGAACGCGTGGTTCGAGTCCGCGTACCAGCCGATCCTCCAGGACGGCGAGGTCGTGGGTGCGCTGTACGTCGGCATCCAGCAGCAGGCGGTGCCCGAGCTGTCCGACGCCGTCCTGTCCGCGGCCCTGGGCGAGCAGGGCGAGACGTTCGTCGTCGGGACGGCCGGGACGCGGGCCGGGGTCTACGACCTGGCCGCGGACACCGCGCTCGTCGGGACGTCGGCGCTGGAGTCGGAGCTCGACGCCGACGGCCGCCCCTGGCTGGCCCCCGTGCTCGAGCAGGCCCCCGGGCTGGAGCCGGGCGAGGCCGGTGTGGTGACGCTCGAACGGCCCGCCGAGGCCGCCGCCGACGCGACCGAGACCGTGACCGTGGGGTACTCCTACTACGAGCCGTGGGACTGGACCGTGGTCAGCGTCGTCAGCCACGACGACTTCGCGGCCACGGCGCAGCGCCTCGCGGCCGTCCAGCGGCAGACGTTCGTCGCCGTCGCGCTGGCCGCCCTGGTGTCGGCGTTGGTGGCCGTCGGCGTGGGCGCCCACCTGGCCGGCCGCGCCACCCGCCCGGTCGCCGAGGCGGCCCGTGCCGTGGCTCGCCTGGCCCACGGGGAGGACGGCGCGGCCGGTCGGGCCGCGGCTGCCGGCGCGCCTCACCGCGGCGGCATGACCGGGGCCAGCCGCGACCTGGCCGGGGCCGCCCGGGACACCGCCGACCGGGCCCGTACCGTGTCCGGCTCCGCGGGCGAGGTGCGCGGCGACGCCGAGGCCACCGCGGCTGCCGTCGAGGAGCTCACCAGCGCCAACGCCGAGATCACCCGCGCCCGCACCCCGCTGGCCGACGTGGTCCGACGCCTGTCGAGCAACGTCGAGGAGGTCCGCCGCTCCGCGGTGGAGGTCAGCACGATCGCCGAGGCGGCAGACGCCGCCGCCCGCGCCACCAGCGAGGTCGTCGACCGGCTCGACCGCGCCGGGGACCAGGTGGCGGCCAGCGTCGACGCGATCTCCGGCATCGCCGCCCAGACCAAGCTGCTGGCCCTGAACGCCGGTATCGAGGCCGCCCGGGCCGGTGAGGCAGGCCGCGGGTTCGCCGTCGTCGCCACCGACGTCAAGCAGCTCGCCGAGCAGTCGGGCTCGGCCAGCCTGAGCATCCAGAGCAGCGTCGAGGCGATGCGGGCCGAGATGCTCGAGGCCAAGGACTCCATGGCCCGCATCCAGGAGACCGTCGGCCGGATCCGCGAGCTGCAGCAGGTCATCACGTCCGCCACGCACGAGCAGGCCGAGGGGACGCACGAGCTCAGCGACAGCCAGCGGGCCGTGGACGCCGCCCTGTCCGAGCAGTCCACCGCCATGGCCCATGTCGCCGAGGCCGCCGCGCGCATCGCGCACGCGTCCGACCGGATCGCGGCCGAGGTGGACGCCGTGGCCGACCTGGCCGTGCGGACCACCCAGGTCTCCGACGAGGTCGCCCGGGCCGCGACGGGCATGACCGCCACGTCGGACGAGCTCGAGGCCGTGGTGCAGGGACGTCGATAGCCTCGGGAACCTGCTGGTCAGGGGTTGTGGCTCGAACACCTGTTCGATAGACTGCCGGCATGACCTGGGGGGCCGGCGAGGCAGCAGACGACCGGACGGACGTCTCCGACCCGCCGCTGCTGCAGGCGATCGAGGCCGTCAGGGACGCCGTGTCGCACCTGCGGTCCCAGCTCGGCGACGACGTCGTCTGGCAGAGCACGGACCGGACCGTGCTGGCCGCAGTGGGTGACCTCGCGCGGGTCCGGGCCGCGCTGGAGGAGACCCACCTGCGCCTGGTCCGTGAGGTCGACACCCGCGGCGTGGCCGAGGCCTCCCCCGTCGCCACCACGCCCGAGGGGTTCCTCCGCACCGCGTGCCTGTTGAGCGCCGGGCAGGCCCGCCAGGACGTCGCCGCCGCCCGCGCCACCGCACCGGAGGCGCCCCTGCACCCGTTCGGGGTCCTGCTGGCCCGGGGCACCGTGTCCCGCCACCACGTCGACGCCGCCGTCCGCTGCCTCGACACGATCCCCACCACCGTCCAGAAGCAGCCCGGCTTCGCCGAGGAAGCCGTCTCCTACCTGCTGCTCGCCGCCGGGGGCGGCACACCCACCGACGTGGACGTCGCCGCCAAGCACCTGCTCGCATCCCTGGTCCCCGACCGCGCAGACCGCCTCGACGAGAGGTCCTTCGAACGACGCTTCCTCGACCTCACCACCGACGCCACCGGCATGACCACCGGCAAGTTCCAGCTCGACCCCGTCACCGGCGCCGCCCTACGCACCGCCCTGCAACGCTGGTCCGCGCCCGACACCGCCGGCACCACCACGGGCGAGAACCCCGACCTGGGCCTGCTCCGCGGCGAGCAGACCGACGGCTGGGGCGCGGACTGCGCCGCCCCCGGGCAACCCGACCGCCGCCAACCCCGCCAGCGCCGTGCCGACGCCCTCGGACACCTCCTCCAGGTCGCCCTCGGCGTCGAAGCACCGCACCGCGGCGAACGACCCCGCGTCGTCCTCACCCTGACCCTGGACCAGCTCCAACAGCTGGAGCAGACCCAGCAGCACCGACAGCAGGCCTTCCGCCCCGGCACGCAGGACGACGGCCCCGCCCTCGTCGGTCTCCCCGAGATCGAGGGCGGCGGCCCCATCCCGACCTGGGCCGCGAGGACCCTCGCCTGCGACGCCGTCCTGCAACGCGTGCTCCTGTCCCCCGCCGAGGCCCCCCTCGACCTCGGACGCGCCGTCCGGCTCGCCACCCTCGCCCAGCGCCGCGCCCTCGCCGTCCGCGACGGTGGCTGCGTCATCCCCGGCTGCACCGCCCCACCCACCACCTGCGACGCCCACCACGTCACCCACTGGGCGGACGGCGGCCCCACCGACGTCGGCAACCTCTGCCTCATGTGCCCGGCGCACCACACTGCCGTCCACGCCGGCACTTGGGCCGTCTCGGTGGACCACGAGGGCCAGGTCTGGGTCACACCGCCACGCTTCGTCGACCCGCTACGACAACCCAGACCCGCCTGGCACCAGCGCGCCCGACGCACCCGCCGCGCAGCCTGAGCGACGCGAGCCCTCCCCGATCACCGCTCCGGCCTGCCGCTACGCCCCCAGCAGGACGGCGCTGTTGCCGTCGGGGTCGACCAGCCGGAGCAGACGGGCCCCGCCCCCGGGCTCAGGGCCATCGTGGTCCAGGCCCGCACCCGCCACTCGGGCGGCCGAACAGCGACAGGTACCGGGGTGCGGCGGTGGCCAGGTCGGAGACGACCGAGCCGGCGAGCACGTACGAGAACGTCATGCGGTCCCCACCGCAGGCACGCCCGGAAGTCATGGGCGGGGGCGCCGACCTACGCCGCGGCCGGCTGACCGCCCTCAGACCGGCCAGACGGCGTGGCGACGGTCCGAGAACTCCCGTCGGGTCCGCGAGGCGTACCGCAGCCGCCGGACCAGGTCGTCGCGCAGGTCCTCCGGCTGCACCACGGCGTCGATGACCAGGTCGGACGCGAGCCGGCGCAGGTCGACGTCGGCCAGGTACTCCGCCCGCTTGCGGGCGACGAAGGCCTCGCGCTCCGCCTCGTCCTCGATGGCCGCGATCCGGTTGGCGTACACGGCGTTGACCGCGGCCTCCGGGCCCATCACGGCGATGGCCGCCGTCGGCAGCGCGACGCAGGCGTTGGGGGCGAACCCCGGCCCGGCCATGGCGTACAGCCCGGCCCCGTAGGCCTTGCGCAGCACCACGCTGACCTGCGGCACCGTCGCCTCGGACACCGCCGCCACCATCTTGGCGCCGTGGCGGATGATGCCGGCGCGTTCGACGTCGCTGCCGATCATGAAGCCGGGGACGTCGGCCAGGTAGACCAGCGGCACGTTGAACGCGTCGCACAGCAGGATGAAGCGCGCCGCCTTGTCGGCGCTGTCGCCGAACAGCACCCCGCCCTTGACGGCGCTGTTGTTGGCCACGATGCCGACGCTCCGGCCCTCGAGCCGTCCGAACCCGACGACGAGCTCGGGGGCGAACAGCTGCTTCACCTCGAAGAAGCTGTCCCCGTCGACGAGCGCGTCGATGACGCCGTGCACGTCGAACGGCTCGGACTCCCGCGCCGGCACGTCCCCGGTCACGAGCGGGCGCACCGGCGGCTCGGGGGCGTAGGTGGGCGGGTCCTCGCGCCAGGTGCGAGGGAGGTAGGACAGGTACAGGCGGGCCTGCTCGACGGCGTCGGCGTCGTCGGAGGCGAGCACGTCGCCGCACCCGGACACCGTGCAGTGCATCCGGGCGCCGCCCATCTGCTCCAGGTCCACCTTCTCACCGACGACCATCTCGGCCATCCGGGGCGAGCCCAGGTACATGCTGGCGTTGCCCTCGACCATGATCACGATGTCGCAGAACGACGGCACGTACGCCCCGCCCGCCGCGGACGGACCGAACAGGCAGCAGACCTGGGGCACCCGGCCGGACAGGGCCACCTGGTTGTGGAAGATCCGACCCGCGCCGCGCCGGCCCGGGAACAGCTCGACCTGGTCGGTGATGCGGGCCCCGGCGGAGTCGACCAGCCAGACGATCGGCAGCTCCTCGCGCAGCGCGGTCTCCGTGGCGCGGACCATCTTCTCCACGGTCCTCGCGCCCCAGGACCCCGCCTTGACCGTGGGGTCGTTGGCCACCACGACCACGGGACGGCCGTCGACCGCGCCGCGCCCGGTGACCACGCCGTCGGCGGGCAGACCGCTGCCGCCCGCCTCGCGCTCGGCCACCGTGGCGACCGCGTTGGCCAGCCGCCCGTCCTCGACGAACGACCCGGCGTCGCACAGCAGGTCGACCCGTTCGCGGACGGCGAGCTTGCCCGCCGCGGCCAGGCGCGCCGCCCCCTTGTCGTCGGGGGCGGCGGTCGCCGCGTCGGCCTGGGCGAGCCAGTCGGAGAAGCCGGCCACGGGGACGAGGGCCGGCGGGGTGGTCGGGCGGTCGTGTCCCCCGCTCATGCCACGGGGAGGCCGAGGCCGCGGGCCAGCACGAGGCGCTGGACCTCGCTGGTGCCCTCCCCGATCTCGAGGATCTTGGCGTCGCGGTAGAACCTGGCCACCGGGTACTCCTCCATGAAGCCTGCGCCGCCGAACACCTGGGTCGCGACCCGCGCGGCGTCCATCGCCACGGTCGAGGTGTACAGCTTGGCCTTGGCCGCAGCGGCCTTGACCTGCTTGGCCGTGGCGCGGCCGGCGCTCTGCTCGTCCTTGAGCCACGCGGCCCGGTAGGTCAGCAGGTGGCCTGCCTCGACCGCCACCGACAGGTCCGCCAGCGGGAAGGCGACACCCTGGTTGCGACCGATGGGCGAGCCGAAGGCGACGCGGGTCTTCGCGTACTCGGTCGCCAGGTCCAGGCAGGCGCGGGCGGACCCGAGCGCCAGGGCGCTGATGGCGATCCGGCCGTCGTCGAGGATGGCGAGGAACTGCTTGAACCCCGCCCCCCGCTCGCCGAGCAGGTGGTCCTCGGGCACGCGGCAGCCCTTGAAGGCCAGGCCGTGGGTGTCGGAGGAGTTCCAGCCGAGCTTGCGGTACGCCTGCTCGACCACGAACCCCTCGGTGCCGGCCGGGATCGTGATGGCGCTGATCTCGGCGCTGCCGTCCTCGCGGGTGCCCGTGCGCGCGGTCACCGTGACCACACTGGTCAGCTCGGTGCCGGAGTTCGTGATGTAGCTCTTGGCCCCGTCGACGACCCACTCGCCGTCGACCAGCTGCGCCTTGGTGCGCGTGGCACCCGCGTCGGAGCCGGCCTCGGGCTCGGTCAGGCCGAAGGCGGCCAGGGCCCGCCCCTCGACCAGGTCGGGCAGCCACCGCTCGCGCTGCGCGTCGGTGCCGTAGGTGAGGATCGGGTTGATGCCCAGGCCGACGCCCGCGCTCAGCGTGATGCCGGCGGACTGGTCGACGTAGCCCAGCTCCTCGATCGCGACGCACAGGCTGGTGAAGTCACCGCCGGCGCCGCCGTAGGCCTCGGGCAC
Source organism: Aquipuribacter aurantiacus (assembly GCF_051216895.1). NCBI lineage: Bacteria > Bacillati > Actinomycetota > Actinomycetes > Micrococcales > Intrasporangiaceae > Aquipuribacter > Aquipuribacter aurantiacus. The sequence goes on along the minus strand of NZ_JBPKAO010000002.1, from coordinate 309,742 downwards.
GACGAGCCCGAACAGGCCCAGCTCACCCATCTTGGGGACGAGGTGGGCAGGGAAGTGGTGGGTCTCGTCCCACTTCGCGATGTGCGGCGCGATCTCGGCCGCTGCGAAGTCTCGGACGACTGCACGCAGATCCTCGTGGTGATCTGCAAGCGCGAACGTCATCGGTCGCTCCTCCTGGACGGCCGAGGGGTGGTGGCCGCTCCGCCAGGGAGCCTAACCGGCCCCCCTGCCTCCCGCCCCCTGCACCCCGACCGTGCCCGCGGAGGCCGGACGGGACCGTCACGGGCGCCAGGACCGCACGATCCGACCCCCTCGGCGCGCCAGTCGTTAGCGTGGGGGCATGTCCAGCGCCCTGTTCCTCATGAGCACCGAGGCCGACAGCGGCAAGTCCGCGCTGGCGCTCGCCCTCTTCGACGCCATGGCCCGACGCGTCCCCCGCCCGGCGGTCTTCCGCCCGGTCACCCGCGACGGCGAGAGCGACTTCATCGTCGACCTGCTGCTGTCCCGCCTGCCCGAGGGCTCGCGGCCCGCCGCGAGCGACTGCGTGGGCGTGACCTACGACGAGCACCACGCCGACCCGGACGCCACCCGCGCCACCATCGTGGGGCGCTTCCGCCGGTTGGCGGCCGAGCACGACGCGGTGCTCGTGGTCGGCAGCGACTTCACCGACGTCGGCGCCGCCAGCGAGCTGGCCCGCAACATCGACCTGGCCCAGGACCTGGCGGCCCCGGTCGTCGCCGTGGTCACCGGTCGCGACCGCGACGGCGTGCGCCCGGTCGAGGCCGTGCGCGCCGCGGCAGAGCACGCGCTGGACTCGCTGCTCGCCCGGCACACCCCGGTCATCGGTCTGGTGGCGAACCGCTGCGACCCCGGGGACCTGGACGCGGTCCGGGCGGTGGCCGACGACGTCGTCGCCTCCCGTGAGCTCGACGTCCCCGTCGCGGTCGTGCCGGAGCTGCCGCTGCTGGCCGCGCCCACGCTGCGCCAGATCGCCGACGCGGTCGGTGCGCGCCTGCTGAGCGGGGCCGACGAGGACCTGGACCGGGCAGCCGTGGACGTGATGGTGGCCGCCATGACGCTGCCCCACATGCTCGAGCGGCTCCTCGACCAGGCCGTGGTGATCGTCCCCGGCGACCGCTCCGACGTGCTGGTGGGCACCCTGGCCGCGGCACGGGCGGACACGTTCCCCAGCCCGTGCGGGCTGGTGCTGACCGGCGGGTTCGCCCCCGACCCGGTGACCGCCCGCCTGATGGCCGGGTTCAGCCCCGCCCCCCCGGTCGTGCTGGCCCAGGCCTCCACGTTCGAGGTCGCCACGGTCGCGGCCGGTCTGCGTGGGCGGATGCGGGCCGGCTCGCACCGCAAGATCGAGGCGGCCCTGCACCTGGCGGCCGAGCACGTGCCGGCCGAGGCGTGGTTGGACCGGCTCGCGCTGTCCCCCACCGACATCGTGACCCCCGTGATGTTCACCCACGACCTGTACGAGCGCGCCAAGGCCGACCGCCGTCGGATCGTGCTGCCCGAGGGCACCGACCTGCGCGTGCTGCGTGCGGCAGCCAGGGTGCTGCGGCTCGGGGTGGCCGACGTCGTGCTGCTCGGCGACGTCGACGAGGTCGCGGTCGCCGCCGCGGCGGCCGGGGCCGACATCAGCGCGGCCGAGGTCGTCGACCCGGCCACCGACGAGCGCCGCGACCGCTACGCCGAGGTCTACGCCGGGCTCCGTGCCCACCGTGGCGTCACGCCGGCGATGGCCCACGACACCGTCGCGGACGTGTCGTACTTCGGCACCCTGATGGTGCACCTGGACGAGGCCGACGGCATGGTGTCCGGCGCCGTGCACACCACGGCCCACACCATCCGTCCGGCGTTCGAGATCATCCGCACCCGTCCCGACACCTCGGTGGTGTCGAGCGTGTTCTTCATGCTGCTGCCGGACAAGGTGCTGGTCTACGGCGACTGCGCCGTGGTGCCCAGCCCCGACGCCGAGCAGCTGGCGGACATCGCCATCAGCTCCGCCGGGACGGCCGAGGCGTTCGGCGTCCAGGCCCGCGTCGCGATGCTGTCGTACTCCACCGGCAGCTCCGGCAGCGGCGCCGACGTCGACCGGGTGCGCGAGGCCACCGCGCTGGTCCGCGAGCGACGCCCCGACCTGCTCGTCGAGGGGCCGCTGCAGTACGACGCGGCCGTGGACCCGGCCGTGGCGGCCAGCAAGCTGCCCGGCTCGGACGTCGCCGGTCGCGCGACCGTGCTGGTGTTCCCCGACCTCAACACCGGCAACAACACCTACAAGGCCGTGCAGCGCTCGGCGGGGGCGACCGCGGTCGGCCCCGTGCTGCAGGGCCTCAACAAACCCGTCAACGACCTGTCCCGGGGTGCCACCGTCGACGACATCGCCACCACGGTGGCCGTCACCGCCGTCCAGGCGCAGGTACGCGCCGCCGAGGAGTCCTCATGACCGTGCTCGTCATCAACGCCGGCTCGTCGTCGGTCAAGTACGCGCTGGTCGAGCCGCACGGCGACGGCCCGGCGACGGTGCTCGCCCACGGGGTGGTCGAGCGGGTCGGCTCGAGCTCCGCGACCCTGCGCCACGTGGTGGACGGCGGGACCCACGAGTCGGCCGTCGACGCCGACGACCACACCCAGGCCCTGGCCGCGGTCGCGAACGCCTTCGACGAGCACGGCCCCGACGTCCGGGCGTCGCTGCAGGCCGTCGGCCACCGGGTGGTGCACGGCGGTGAGTCGTTCTCCGGCCCGGTCGTCGTCGACGAGGACGTGCTGACGGAGGTCGACCGGCTGTCGGTCCTGGCCCCGCTGCACAACCCCGTCAACGTGGCCGGCATCCGCGCGGCGCAGGAGCGCTTCGGCGACGTGCCCCACGTGGCCGTCTTCGACACGGCGTTCCACGCCGACCTGCCCGCCGTGGCCCGGACCTACGCCGTCCCCCGGGAGTGGCGCGAGGACCACGGGGTACGTCGCTACGGGTTCCACGGCACGTCGCACGCGTACGTGTCGCGCACGGCCGCGGCGTGGCTGCAGGCCGAGCGCGACGTCGAGCCCTCGGCGTCGCGGGTGGTCGTGCTGCACCTGGGCAACGGCGCCAGCGCGTGCGCGGTCCTGGGCGGACGCAGCATCGACACCTCGATGGGGCTGACCCCGCTGGCGGGCCTGGTGATGGGCACCCGCAGCGGTGACGTGGACCCGGCCCTGGCCGGGCACCTGCACCGGGTCGCCGACCTGGCCGGGGACGTGGTGGAGGAACAGCTCAACCGGTCCTCCGGGCTGCTGGGCCTCACCGGGGAGTCCGACCTGCGCGACGTCCGGCGCCTCGCCGAGGCCGGGGACGTCGCCGCGGCCGAGGCGCTCGAGCTGTACGCCTACCGGATCCGGGCCTACGTCGGGGCCTACGCCGTCGCCCTCGGCGGTCTGGACGCGGTCGTGCTGACCGCAGGGGTGGGTGAGCACGACACGGGGATACGGGCGAGCGTCCTGCTGGGGCTCGACGTGCTCGGCGTCCGGATGGACCCCGACCGCAACGAGGGGGTCCTCCGTGACGGCGGGCCGGTCCAGCCGGTGAGCACCGACGACAGCCCGGTCGCGGCCCTCGTGGTGCCGACCGACGAGGAGGGCGAGATCGCCCGGCAGGCGGTCGACCTGCTCCGGGGCTGACCCCCCGAGCCGGCTCCGGCCCGGGTGAGGTCGTCCCCGGCCCCCCTGGCCGTGACGGTCCCGGCGACCCGCGGGGCCGCGCCGGACGGTGCGAGGGCGGTCCCGCTCCCGGTGAGGACTAGGCTCCCCAGCGATGTCTACGACGATGTCCACCTCCGCCGAGTCCCCCCGCCCGCTGCGCACCGTCCTGATCGCGAACCGAGGCGAGATCGCCGTCCGGGTCGCCCGGGCGTGCGCCGACCACGGGCTGCGCTCCGTGGCCGTGTACGCCGACCCCGACGCGGACGCGGTCCACGTGCGCGCCGCGGACGAGGCGTTCGCGCTCGGCGGCTCCACGTCGGCCGAGACCTACCTCGACATCGCCAAGCTGCTGGCCGTGGCGGCCAAGGCCGACGCCGACGCCGTGCACCCCGGCTACGGCTTCCTGGCCGAGAACGCCGACTTCGCGCAGGCCGTGATCGACGCCGGCCTGACCTGGATCGGCCCGCCCCCGCAGGCCATCCGCGACCTGGGCGACAAGGTGTCGGCCCGACACATCGCGGCCCGCGCCGGTGCCCCCCTGGTCGCCGGCACCGCCGACCCCGTGGCCGACGCCGACGAGGTGCTCGCGTTCGCCCGGGAGCACGGCCTGCCCGTCGCCATCAAGGCGGCCTTCGGCGGCGGCGGGCGCGGCCTCAAGGTCGCGCGGACGCTGGAGGAGGTGCCAGAGCTGTTCGAGTCGGCCACCCGCGAGGCGGTCGGGGCGTTCGGTCGGGGCGAGTGCTTCGTCGAGCGGTACCTGGACCGGCCCCGGCACGTGGAGACGCAGTGCCTGGCCGACAGCCACGGCGCCGTGGTCGTGGTGTCCACCCGCGACTGCTCGCTGCAGCGGCGTCACCAGAAGCTCGTCGAGGAGGCCCCCGCGCCGTTCCTCACCGACGCGCAGATCGAGCAGCTGTACGCCTCCAGCAAGGCCATCCTCCGCGAGGCCGGCTACGTCGGCGCCGGCACCTGCGAGTTCCTCGTCGGCCAGGACGGCACCATCAGCTTCCTCGAGGTGAACACCCGGCTCCAGGTCGAGCACTGCGTGTCCGAGGAGGTCACCGGCATCGACCTGGTCCGCGAGCAGCTGCGGATCGCCGCGGGCGAGGCGCTGGGCTACGACGACCCGGAGGTCCGCGGGCACTCGATCGAGTTCCGCATCAACGGCGAGGACGCCGGTCGCGGGTTCCTCCCCCAGCCCGGTCCGGTCGACGTCTGGCAGCCGCCCAGCGGGCCCGGTGTGCGCCTGGACTCCGGCGTCGTCGCCGGCAGCGTGGTCGACGGCGGCTTCGACTCGATGCTGGCCAAGCTGGTCGTCACCGGGGCCACCCGGCAGCAGGCGCTCGAGCGCTCCCGGCGCGCGCTGGCCGAGTTCGTGGTCGAGGGCCTGCCCACCGTGCTGCCGTTCCACCGCGCCGTGGTGTCCGACCCCGCGTTCGCGCCGGAGGCGGCCGACCAGCCGTTCGTCGTGCACACCCGCTGGATCGAGACCGAGTTCGACAACACGATCCCCGCGTGGACGCCGCCCACCGACCCGGCCGCCGCCGAGCCGGCCGAGGCCCGCCAGCGCGTGGTGGTGGAGGTCGACGGCCGCAGGGTCGAGCTCGTCCTGCCGGCCTCGCTCGCGGTGGCCCCCGCCGCGGCGGCCGGAGGGCTCGGCCGCGCGCCCCGACGCAGCCGCAAGGGCTCCGGTGCCGCCGCGGTGTCCGGCGAGGCGCTGACCAGCCCGATGCAGGCCACCGTCGTCAAGGTCGTCGTGGCCGACGGCGACGACGTCGCCGAGGGCGACCTGGTCGCCGTGCTGGAGGCGATGAAGATGGAGCAGCCCCTCCTGGCCCACCGTTCGGGCACCGTCCGGGGCCTGGTGGTCACCGTCGGCGGCACCGTCACCGCGGGCGCCGTGGTCTGCGAGATCGCCTGAGCGCAGCGGCCCCCGGGGCCGTCCACCACTTCCGACGGTCGACTGCGGAAGATGTGGACGATGCGACGAAAGGCATATAGCGTCCATCTCGGTCGTCGCGAGGGCGCCCTGCCTCCTACTCGCGTCGACGGTCGGTGACGCAGGTGTCACCGACGGCCGGTCCAGCGGCGCCCGACCGCACGGCAGAGAGCTGACCCTCATGACCATGACCCCGGACCGTCGCGCGTTCCTGCGCGCCGCCACCGTCGCCGCCATCAGCGGGCTCGGCGCCGCCGGCGCCGTCGCCTCCCCGGCGGCCGCCACCACCCGTGGGCGCCACGGGGTGCCGCGCGGTGCGATCTCCATCCAGCTGTACAGCCTGCGCAGCATCATGACCAACCCCACGACGGCCGAGGTCGCGCTGGAGACCCTCGCCGAGATGGGCTTCGTCAACGTCGAGACGGCCGGCACCTACGGGATGTCCCCGGCGGTCTACCGCGCGATGCTCGACCGGGTCGGGCTGCGGGCGACCAGCGCGCACATCGGCGGCGTGGGCAACCCCGAGGCCGTGGCCCAGGAGGCCGCCACGCTGGGCGCCCGCTTCGTCAACTTCCCGTACGCGGCGTACACCACCCTCGAGCCGTGGCGCGTCCTGGCCGACGGGCTCAACCGGGTCGGCGAGGCCTGCCAGGCCTACGGCATCCGCTACGGCTACCACAACCACGCGCTGGAGTTCGAGGTCGAGGAGAACGGCGTCCAGGCCTACGACGTGCTGCTCACCGAGACCGACGACCGCCTGGTCCACATGCAGCTCGACCTGTACTGGGCCGTCACCGGCGGCCAGGACCCGGTCGAGGTGTTCCGTCGCGACCCGCGCCGGTTCATGCAGTTCCACGTCAAGGACCGTGACGAGGTCGGGTTCTTCGCCGACCCGGGTGAGGGCACGATCGACTTCCCGTCCATCTTCAGCGAGCAGCGCCTGTCCGGCGTCATCGAGTACATCGTCGAGAACGACCAGCCGGCGGACCCGCTCGAGTTCGCCCGGACGGGCATCGACTACCTGCGCGACGTCAGGTTCTGAGGCACCCGCCCACGCACGTCAGGGCCCCTGCACCGGTGACGCCGGGGCAGGGGCCCTGCTGCGTGCTGCGGGCCGGGTTCGCGCCGCGCGGGGTCGCGGCGGAACCGGCCCGCGTCAGGCGAGGGGCGTGGGGTGCAGCTGCCGGGCGGCCTCGGCGATCGACCCCGACAGGCTCGGGTAGACCGTGAACGAGCGCGCCACGTCGTCGACCGTGAGGCGGTGCTCCACGGCCAGCGTCACGGGGAAGATCAGCTCGCTGGCCCGCGGGCCGACGACGACCCCGCCGATCACGGTGCCCGACCCGGTGCGCGCGAACAGCTTGACGAAGCCCTCGGTGACGCCCTGCATCTTGGCCCGCGGGTTGGTCGCCAGCGGGAGCATGACCGCCACGCCCTGGGCCTCGCCCGAGTCCAGCTGCGCCTGCGTCCAGCCGACGGTCGCGATCTCGGGCGCGGTGAAGATGTTGCTGGACACGGTCTTCAACGACAGCGGTCGGACGCTGTCGCCCAGCAGGTGCCGCATGGCGATGCGGCCCTGCATGGCCGCCACCGACGCCAGCGCCAGCACACCCGTGCAGTCGCCGGCCGCGTAGACGCCGGGGACCGACGTGCGCGACACCCGGTCGGTGACCACGTGCCCGGACGGCGACAGCTCGACGCCCGCCTCCTCCAGGCCGATGCCCGCGGTGTTGGGGATCGACCCGACCGCCATCAGGCAGTGGCTGCCGGTGACGGTCGACCCGTCGCTCAGGGTCACGACCACGCCCGCGCCGTCGCGGCGGACGTTCTCGGCGCGCGACTGGGACAGCACCTTCATGCCGCGACGGCGGAACGCGTCCTCGAGCACCGTGGCCGCGTCGGCGTCCTCGCCGGGCAGCACCCGGTCCCGGCTGGAGATGAGCACGACCTCGCTGCCCAGGGCCAGGTACGCCGACGCGAACTCGGCTCCCGTCACGCCGGAGCCGACCACCACGAGCCGTTCGGGCAGCTCGCGCAGGTCGTACAGCTGCCGCCAGTCCAGGATCCGCTCGCCGTCGGGCATCGCCGACTCCAGCCGACGGGGCGTCGCGCCGAGGGCCAGCAGGATCGCGTCCGCGGGCAGCGTCCTCACCCCGGAGTCGCCGGTCACCTCGACGCCGCCACCCACGAGGCGTCCCAGGCCGGCCACGAGGCGCACCCCGGCGGCGGCGAGCGCGGTCCGGATGTCCCCGGACTGGGCGTGGGCCAGCTGCTTGACCCGGTTGTTGACCACCCGCAGGTCGACGCCGACGACCTCGCCGGACTGCTGGGTGCTGGCGTAGCGGACGCCGAGCTCCGCGGAGCCGTCCACCTGCGTCATCACCTCGCTGGTGGCGATCAGGGTCTTGCTCGGCACGCAGTCGGTGAGCACCGCGGAGCCCCCCAGCCCGTCGGTGTCGACGACGGTCACGTCGGCCCCCAGCTGGGCGGCCACCAGGGCGGCCTCGTACCCTCCGGGCCCACCTCCGACGACGACGAGACGCTGCTGAGGGCGGTGCGGCATGTCGGTCACGTCCGTCAGTGTTCCAGGCCCGCCGGGGGCCGGGCCGCCCGCTAGGCTCCGCGGGTGCTGTACGCGGCCTACGCGGGCAACCTCGACCCCGAGCGGATGGCGGAGCGCGCCCCGCGCTCGCCGATGCGGGACTCGGGCTGGCTCCCCGGCTGGCGGCTCACCTTCGGGGGCGAGGAGCACGGCTGGGACGGCCCGCTCGCCACGGTCGTGGAGTCCCCGGACTCCCCGACCGACACGGTGTACGTCGTGCTCTACGAGGTCGCACCCGAGGACGAGCACATGCTCGACGAGTGGGAGGGCGCGTCCACGGACCTGTACGCCCGCATCACGGTGCGCGTGCACACCCTCGACGGCGAGCTGCCCGCCTTCGTCTACGTGCTGCAGGCCTACGAGGGGGGGCTGCCCAGCGCGATGACGATCGGCCTGATCGCCGACGCGGCGGAGGCCGGCGGCGCGCCGGCCGACTACGTGGCCGAGCTGCGCGCGAGGCCCTGCCGGTCCGTCGGCCCGTAGCCCCGCCCGCCCCCTGAGCCGTCGCCCCGGGCGTCACCACCCCGGGCGTCACCACCCCGGGCGTCACCACCCCGGGCGTCACCGCGGTGCTGAGCCACGGCGGCGACGACCACGGCGGCGACGACCACGGTGAGCACCCACAGCCCGACCGCCAGGGCGGCGACCGCGGCGCTGCCCCACCGCGTGCCGGCCCCACCCGCCCACGGGGCGAGCACGGCGGCCAGCAGGACGGAGTGGGCCAGGTAGACGGGCAGGCTGCAGCGACCGGTCGCGGCCACGCCGTCGCGGAGGGCGACGAGCGGCCGCCGAGCCGCCGCCGCGCCGGTGCCGATCACGGTGCCCGTGCCGGGACCGGTGAGCCGGTCCACCAGCAGCACGCCCAGGCACACCGCCCCCAGCGCCCCGGCCGGACCCGTGACCGCCGACAGCACCCCCGCCGGCACGGACACCGCGACGTCCACGGGGAAGCCGGCCGTGACGACCTGGGCGTACGGCCACGCCCCCAGCAGCCCGACGACCGAGGACACCGCACCCAGCACCAGCAGCCCGCGCCGGTGCAGGTCGGGCTCGAGCAGCCAGCCACCGCGCGCCAGCCGCACCCCCGCGACGACGGCCAGCAGCAGCCCCACCTGGCTGAACGGCAGCAGGACCAGCGCGAGCAGCCAGGTCCCCACGCGGTCCACCACGGACAGCAGGTAGTCGGTCGGCGGGTCCGGGAGGCCCACCGTGCCGCCCAGGCCGTCGGCGACCCCGTGGACCAGCAGGGCCGGCACGACGAGCAGCCCCACCACCACGTGGGTCCGGGTCCGCGCCCGGACCAGCGGCAGCGTGAGCACCAGGAGGACCCCGAGGGTGGACAGGACGTCGGCGTCCAGCACCAGTGCCGCGTGGGCCGCCCCCAGGAGGACCAGGCCCGCGGCACGTCGCAACGCCACCGCCGATGCGGCGTCGTGGGCCACGTCGGGGTCGGGGCCCGACCGTCGCGCCCGGTGCAGCTGCACCGCGAGACCGTGCCCCAGCAGCAGGGCGAACACGGCCAGGACCCGGTTGTCGACCAGCAGCGCCGTCACCAGGTCCGCGACGCGGTCCAGGTCCGAGCCGCCCACCGGGCGGTAGCCGGCCCCGAGCTGGCGCCCCCCCAACCAGAGCAGCGCCGTGCCCACGGCGCTGCCGAGCAGGGCCAGCCCCCGGGTGGCGTCCAATGCCGCGTGCCGCGGGCGCCCGGTGGTGGTCACGGTCGATGGTCGCACCACGGCGCTAGTCTCGCGCCGTGCAGACGACCACCGGGCAGCCCGGCACCTGGCAGGAGACGGCCGCCGCGGCGGCCGACGTCGTCCGGCAGCGCTCCGGCGCACCGGCCCCGGACGCCGGGGGCGAGGCGCCACCCGCCGTCGACACCGCCGTCGTCCTGGGCTCCGGCTGGGGCCAGGCGGCCGAGCTGCTCGGCGAGGTCGTCGTCGACCTGCCCGCCGACGAGGTGCCCGGCTTCCGGGCGTCGGCGGTCGCGGGCCACCACGGCCGGCTCCGGGTGGTCCGCACCGCGACGGGTCGGCGCGTGCTCCTGATCGCCGCCCGCACGCACCTGTACGAGGGGCACGGCACCGACGCCGTCGCCCACGGCGTGCGCACCGCGGCCGCGCTCGGCGCCCGCAGCGTCGTGCTGACCAACGGCTGCGGCAGCCTGGTCGCCGACTGGGGGCCCGGGACCGCGGTGCTGCTGCGCGACCACCTCAACCTGACCGGCACCACCCCGCTGCGCGGGGCGACGTTCGTCGACCTGACCGACGCGTACTCCCAACGGTTGCGTGCGCTGGCCCACGAGGTCGACCCCGACCTGCCCGAGGGCGTCTACGCCCAGCTGCACGGCCCGCAGTACGAGACCCCCGCCGAGGTCGCCATGGTGGGCGTGCTGGGCGGCCAGCTCGTCGGCATGTCGACGGCCCTGGAGACCATCGCGGCCCGCGCGCTCGGCCTGGAGGTGCTCGGGCTGTCCCTGGTGACCAACCTCGCGGCCGGGACCACCGGCGAGGCCCTGGACCACCAGGAGGTCCTGCAGGCCGGTCGGGACGCCGCGGAGCGCTGCGGCCGCCTGCTGGCCGACGTGGTCGACCGCGTGGCCGCCGCGTGACCGACGGCGACCGGACCTCCGGCGACGCCACGACCGTGCTGCGGGAGGCCGTCCTGCGGTGGGCCGAGCACGACGTCGACGCCGAGGACGCCGGCAGGGCCCGTGCCCTCGCGTCCGGTGGTGACGACGAGCTCGAGGCGGCCCGGGACGCGTTCACCGGGGCCCTGGCCTTCGGCACGGCGGGTCTGCGCGGCGCGATGGGCCCCGGGCCCAACCGGATGAACCGCGCCGTCGTGGTCCGTGCGGCCGCCGGGCTGGCGGCCTACCTCCTCGACCAGCTCGGCCGGCCCGATGAGCCCGACCAGCCCGACGCCGCGCCGCTCGTCGTCGTGGGGTTCGACGCCCGCCGCGGGTCGCGCCGGTTCGCCGAGGACACCGCCGCCGTCGTCACGGCCGCGGGCTGCCGGGCCGTCCTGCTCCCCGAGCCGCTGCCGACCCCGGTCCTGGCCCACGCGGTCCTGCGACTGGGTGCCGACGCGGGCGTCATGGTGACGGCCAGCCACAACCCCAAGGACGACAACGGCTACAAGGTCTACCTGGGCGGGCGGGTGTCGCCCGGCCCGGGCTCGGGCGTGCAGATCGTGCCGCCCGCGGACAGCGGCATCGCCGCGGCCATCGAGCTCGCCCCGCCGGCGAAGGACGTGGCCCGCGCGAGCGCCGGCTGGCAGGTGGCCGACCAGGACCTCGTCGACGGGTACGTGGCCGCCGCCGTCGGCCTGCTCCCCCCCGGCCCCCGCGAGCTGGGCGTCGTCACCACGGCCATGCACGGCGTGGGCGACGACGTCCTGCGACGGGTGCTCACCGGGGCCGGGTTCACCGACGTCAGCACCGTCGCCGAGCAGGCCGACCCGGACCCCGACTTCCCGACGGTGCCGTTCCCCAACCCGGAGGAGCAGGGTGCGCTCGACCTGGCGCTGGGCCTGGCGGCGCGCTCCGGCGCCGACCTCGTCCTGGCGCTCGACCCGGACGCCGACCGCTGCAGCGTCGCGGTGCCCGACCCGGCCCGCGGGCCGGCCGACAGCCCCGCCGGGTGGCGGCAGCTGACCGGCGACGACGTGGGCGCCCTGCTGGCCGAGCACGTCCTGACCCGTGCTCCCGCGCCGACCTCGCCCGACGCCGACGAGCCCGTGACGCTGGCGGCCTCGCTGGTGTCCGGCTCGCTGCTGCACCGGGTCGCCGAGCACCACGGCGTCCGCTCGCGGGCCACGCTCACGGGCTTCAAGTGGATCGCGCGGGCGCCCGGGCTGGTGATGGGCTACGAGGAGGCCATCGGCTACTGCGTCGCCCCCGCCGTGGTCCGGGACAAGGACGGCCTGACGGCGTCCCTGCTCGTGGCCGAGCTCGCGGCCGGGCTGCGCGCGACGGGGCGCACCCTGCTGGACGCCCTGGACGACCTGGCCCTGCGGCACGGGGTCCACGTCACCGCCCCCGTGACGCTGCGCCTGGCCGACATGTCGGTGGTGGGACCCGTGCTCGCCCGCCTGCTGGAGCAGCCGCCCGCGGACCTGGCCGGCGCGGCCACGGAGTCCGTCGAGGACCTGTCCGTGGGTGTCGACGGGCTCCCACCCACCACGGGCGTGCGGCTGCGCGCCGGCGAGGCCGCCCGGGTGGTCGTGCGCCCCTCCGGAACCGAGCCCAAGCTCAAGGCCTACCTGGAGGTCGTCGTGCCCGCCGGGGAGGACCTGCCGGCGGCCCGCGTCGCGGCGGCGCAGCAGATGGCGGCCCTGCAGGAGCAGGTCCGGGCGCTGCTGCAGCAGGGGTAGCCGGACCGACGCCCCGACGCGGCGCCCCCCCGACCAGGCCCGGTCGCGGGCTCAGCCGGCCAGGACGCTCAGCAGGGCCACCAGCGCGAGGACCCCGGTCCCGCCCAGCGCGGCGAGGACGGGTGCGTTCCAGGCGACCTGCGGCTCGCCCCCGGCCCCCGCCCCGGCCCCGGTCGCGCGCGCCGCGCCCCCGCGGGCGGGGTCGTCCTGCCACACCTGCCACCGGATCCCCACCAGCACGGCGGCCTCGCCCGCGCTGCTGCCCGGGGCCCGGCTGCCGGCGATCCCCTCGGCCCCCGGCTCGGCCCACGGCGTCTCGCGGCGGGACACCGGCCGGATCCGCCGTCCCGACGACGGCGCCGCCCACGAGGTCCAGCGCCGCTGCCCGGAGTCGATGGTCAGGGCCCAGCGGGTGTCCAGGTCCTCCACCGTGCGCCACGGCAGCCTGACCCGGCGCAGGACGTTGACCAGCTCGACGGCGTCGTCGTCCACGACCACCGCCGGGTACCAGAACAGCGCGTGGACCACCGCGCACGAGAACGCCAGCAACGGCACGAGGAGCAGCGCCGAGCTGCCCTGGCCCCGCCACAGCACGTCGGCGGCCAGGACCGCGGCGAGCACCCACCAGCCCGCCGCCAGCAGCCGGACGGCACCGGGCCGGAAGACGACGCGGTCGTCGCTGCCGGTCCCGGCGGGCTCGGGCGGTCGCTGCGAGGTCACCGCCCCATCCTGCCCCGGCGTTAGGCTCTCGACGTGACCGACCTCGCCTCCCCCGCCGCTCCGCCCGCCGACAGCACGGCGGGCACCGCCTCCGCCGGGTCGGGCAGCGCTGCCGTCGACGCGCTGGTCGGGCCCCGGGTGGACGAGGCCGGGCTGCGGCGCTTCCTGCGCGGGCTGCCGGGCGTCGACGAGGTGGGCACGAACGCCCGGGCGGCCATGTTCGGCACCCGCTCGATCAAGACCGACGCCAAGGCCTGGGCCCTGGACGCCGTGGTGTCGATGATCGACCTCACGACGCTGGAGGGGGCCGACACCCCCGGCAAGGTCCGCACCCTCGCCGCCAAGGCCGCCCACCCCGACCCGGCCACCGACTGCCCGCCCGTCGCGGCCGTCTGCGTGTACGGCGACCTGGTGACCGAGGTCGCCGCCGGCCTGGAGCAGGCCGGCTCGCTGTGGCGCTCCGCCCCCGCGCCGGGGCAGCGACCGGGCGTCAAGATCGCCGCCGTCGCGACCGCGTTCCCGTCCGGGCGGGCCTCCAGCGCCGTCCGGCTCGCCGACACCGCCGACGCGGTCGCCGCCGGCGCCCACGAGATCGACATGGTCATCGACCGCGGGGCCTTCCTGTCCGGGCGCTGGCTGCAGGTGTTCGACGACGTCGTCGCGGTCAAGGCCGCCTGCGCCCGCACCGACGGCACCCGCGCCAAGCTCAAGGTCATCCTCGAGACCGGCGAGCTCGCCACCTACGACAACGTCCGCCGTGCCTCCTGGCTGGCCATGCTCGCCGGGGCCGACACCATCAAGACCAGCACGGGCAAGGTGAGCCCCGCGGCCACCATGCCCGTCACGCTGGTGATGCTCGAGGCCATCCGCGACTTCCACCTGGCCACCGGCCACGTCGTGGGCATGAAGCCGGCCGGCGGCATCCGCACCGCCAAGGACGCGCTGCGCTACCTGGTGATGGTGCAGGAGACCCTCGGCCCGGACTGGCTGCACCCGGACCGGTTCCGGTTCGGCGCCTCCAGCCTGCTCAACGACGTCCTCATGCAGCGGCAGAAGGCGCGCACCGGCGCCTACTCCGGCCCGGACCACGTCAGCGTCGACTGACCGTGACGGCCGCCCCCTTCGTCCCCCACCACCTCCAGGAGCGCCAGTGACCGACCTGACCCGGACGGGCAGCCTGACCGACCTGACCGACACCCCGTTCCGCTACTCCCCCGCGCCGGAGTCCGCGTCCATCGCGCGGATCGCCGATCGCTACGGCCTGTTCGTCGACGGCGCGTTCGGCGACGCCGCGGACGGACGCACCCTGGACACCGTCAACCCGGCCACCGAGCAGCGGCTGTCCACGGTCGCCCACGCGGGGCAGGCCGACGTCGACCGGGCCGTGGCCGCCGCCCGCCGCGCGCACACCAGGGTCTGGGGCCCGATGGCGCCGGCGGAGCGGGGCAAGTACCTGTTCCGGATCGCCCGCCTGGTCGCCGAGCGTGCCCGCGAGCTCGCCGTCGTCGAGACCCTGGACAACGGCAAGCCGATCCGCGAGACCCGCGACGTCGACATCCCCCTGGTCGCGAACCACTTCTTCTACTACGCCGGCTGGGCGGACAAGCTGCAGTGGGCCGGGCTGGGCGCCGACCCGCAGCCGCACGGCGTCGTGGGCCAGGTCATCCCCTGGAACTTCCCGCTGCTCATGCTGGCCTGGAAGATCGCCCCGGCGCTGGCCACCGGCAACACCGTGGTCCTCAAGCCGGCGGAGACGACGCCGCTGTCGGCCCTGCTGTTCGCCGAGATCTGCCAGGAGGCCGACCTGCCGCCGGGCGTGGTCAACATCATCACCGGCGCCGGTGACACCGGGCAGCAGCTGGTCACCCACGACGACGTCGACAAGGTCGCGTTCACCGGTTCGACCGGGGTGGGCCGGGCCATCGCCCGCAGCATCGCCGGGACCCGGAAGAAGGCCACCCTGGAGCTGGGCGGCAAGGCAGCCAACATCGTCTACGACGACGCCCCGATGGACGCGACCGTCGAGGGCATCGTCGACGGGATCTTCTTCAACCAGGGCCACGTCTGCTGCGCGGGCTCCCGGCTGCTGGTCCAGGAGGCCGTGGCCGAGGAGGTCGTCGACCGGCTCAAGCGCCGCCTGGCCTCGCTGCGCGTGGGTGACCCGATGGACAAGAACACCGACCTGGGCGCCATCAACTCCGCCGCCCAGCTGGGTCGCATCACCGAGCTGGCGCAGGCCGGCGAGGACGAGGGCGCCACCCGCTGGAGCCTGGACTGCGAGCTGCCCGAGAAGGGCTACTGGTTCACCCCGACCCTGTTCACCGGGGTGCAGACCAGCCACCGCGTGGCCCGGGAGGAGATCTTCGGCCCGGTGCTGTCGGTGCTGACCTTCCGCACGCCCGAGGAGGCCGTCGCCAAGGCCAACAACACCCCGTACGGGTTGTCGGCCGGGGTCTGGACCGACAAGGGCTCCAAGATCCTGTGGACCGCCGACCGGCTCAAGGCCGGTGTGGTGTGGGCCAACACGTTCAACAAGTTCGACCCGACCAGCCCGTTCGGCGGGTTCAAGGAGTCCGGGTACGGCCGCGAGGGCGGCCGCCACGGTCTGGAGGCCTACGTCCGATGAGCACCCCCACCACCGGCCGCTCGAAGAGCGTGAAGAAGAAGACCCCCGAGCCCGCCGCGCCCCGGCTCGACGTCCGCAAGACGTACAAGCTGTACGTCGGCGGGAAGTTCCCCCGCAGCGAGTCCGGCCGCACGTACGCCGTGCACTCCGGCGACGGCACCCTGCTCGCCCAGGCGGCCCAGGCCTCGCGCAAGGACGCCCGCGACGCCGTCGTCGCCGCCCGCTCCGCGGTCCCGGCGTGGTCCGGGGCGACCGCCTACAACCGGGGGCAGGTCCTCTACCGGGTGGCCGAGATGCTCGAGGGCCGCGCCGCGCAGTTCGTCGAGCTGATCGCCGACGCCGAGGGCGTGAGCCTGGAGGACGCGCACCAGCAGGTGACCGCGGCCGTGGACCGGTGGGTCTGGTACGCCGGCTGGACGGACAAGATCAGCCAGGTCGCGGGCAACGCCAACCCCGTCGCGGGCCCGTACTTCAACCTGTCGGTGCCCGAGCCGACCGGCGTCGTCGCCGTCCTGGCGCCGCAGGGTTCCTCGTTGCTGGGCCTGACCAGCGTCGTCGCCCCGGTGATCGCCACCGGCAACACCTGCGTGGTCGTCACCTCCTTCGACCGCCCGCTGCCGGCGGTCGCCCTCGGCGAGGTGCTCGCCACCTCCGACCTCCCCGGCGGGGTGGTCAACCTGCTCACCGGCTCGGCCGCCGAGCTGGGGCCCTGGCTGGCCTCGCACCGTGACGTGGACGCCATCGACCTCACGGGGGCGGCGGCGCTGACCGAGCCCACCTGGGGGGACCTCGAGGCAGCGGCGTCGGACACCCTGACCCGCGTCCTGCGCCCGGAGGACCTGCCCGACGGTGCCGAGCCGGACTGGACCCCGGTCCCCGACCCGCGCCGGATGCTGACGTTCATGGAGACCAAGACCGTCTGGCACCCGAAGGGCCGATGAACCCGCCGTCACCACCGGACGCACCGGTCCGGGCCCAGGTGCTGCTGCTGGCCGGGGCCAGCGGGTCGGGCAAGTCGACGCTCGTCGAGCGGCTGCGGCACCGCCACCCCGAGGTCACGGTCGTCCAGCTGGACGACTTCTACCGCGAGGGCACCGACCCGGGCCTGCCCGCGTGGGGTGGCATCGTCGACTGGGACGACCCCGCCTCCTGGCACGCCGAGGCCGCCCACGACGCCCTGCAGCGGCTGTGCACGTCGGGCCGCTGCGAGGTGCCCGTCTACGACATCCCCACCTCCAGCATCACCGGCTCCCGGCCGGTCTCGCTCACCGGCGACGGTGGCGTGGTCGTCGCCGAGGGGCTGTTCGCGCCCGAGATCGTCGGTCAGCTGCGGGACTCCGGCCTGCTGCTGGACGCGGTGCACCTGCGGTCGCACCCGCCCGTCACGTTCGTGCGGCGTCTGGCCCGTGACCTCGCCGGTCGCCGCAAGCCCCCGCTGACGCTGCTGCGCCGGGGTCTCGCCCTGGCGCGCGCGGAGCCGGTGCTGCTGCGGCGGTGGCGCCGGCAGGGCATGCGACCGGCCACCAAGGCGCAGGTCGAGACGAGCGTCGCGGCCCACCTGGCCCAGGTCGTCCGACCGGCCTGAGCCGTCGCCGGACGGCTCGTCGAGGCCACGCCCCGACCGGGTCCCGGGGCTCGCGGGGCACCGCGGCCGGGTATCAGGTGCACCCGGGGCTCCTCCTGCCGGCAGGACCGCCCACCGGGAGACGACCATGCTGCTACCGCCCCGATCGCACGCCGTGGCCGCTGCTGTCCTGCTGGCCGTCACGGTGCTCGCCGGGTGCTCGGGTGACGGCCCCGTGCCCGACGACGCGGCGTCCCAGGTCGCCCCGGGCCCGGGCCCGGCGACGACGGACGCAGCCGCCGGTGGGGACGGCGGGGACGAGGGCGGGGACGAGGCGTCCGGCGAGGGCCCGCGCGTGGAGGAGGGCGGCCCACCCCCGGCCGAGGAGGAGGGCGGGCCCGAGCCGCCCGCGGCAGGGGGTGCGGGCCAGGTGAGCGTCGAGCTGGCGGGCCTCCCGGTGGGCGAGAACGCGGGGTCTGTCGTCGACGGCGCCTGGTGCAAGCCCCTGTTCGGCGACCCGGTCCCGGCGGGCGTGCAGGTGCAGGTGGTCACGGTCCACGTGCAGGAGGCCGGCGCCAGGGTGCTCGGCACCGCCTGCGACGGCGGGCCGGTGTGCGAGGGCGCGACCTTCGCCGCCGGGGAGACCGTCGCGTGCGTCCTCAGGGTCGAGCCGCCGCCGGGCGCCGAGCAGCTCCGCGTCCGCCTGGAGGGTCGGCTGCTCTGCCCGGACCGGGCCACGTGCGACGCGGTCGACATCGCCCTCGCCCAGGCGTGGACGTCGATCTCCGCGCCGTTCCCGGAGGGCTCCGGGGAGCCCGCCGACGTCGCACCGACCGGGGACGGGCCCCCGACCGACGTCCAGCCGGCCGAGGACCAGCCCGACGACGAGCAGCCGGACGACGAGCAGCCCGCCGGCGAGCAGCCGGACCAGGACCGGCCGACCGTCGACAGCACCGGCTGAGCGTCCGTGGACGACGGCGGACCGGCACCCGGCGGGCCCGGCACCCCCGGGCCCCCGACCGACGGGCCGCCGACCGACGGGCCCCCGGGCCACGGGAGGCACCAGGCCCACGAGCAGCACCAGGCCCACGGGCCCCCGCCCGGGCAGCACCCGGCGGTGGCCACCGGGTCCACGCTGGCGCACGTCTGGAGCCTCGCCGGCAGCGTCGTGGCGCCGGCCACCCTGGTCAGCGCCGTGCTGTTCTACTTCGGCTACGTCTCGGCCCGGGCGCAGTTCCGGTACTTCGGGGTGGACGTCGACACCCTCGGGTTCAGCACGCAGGACTTCGTCATGCGGGCCCCGCAGCCGCTGCTGGTCCCCGCGCTGGTCCTGCTGCTCGGTGCGGCCGCCCTGACCTGGGGCAACGGCGTGCTCCGTCGCCGGCTCGGCGCGGTCTCCGGCGACACCGCACGCAGGACCCGGCACGCCGTCACCTGGGCCGGCGCCCTGCTCACCGCCGCCGGCGTCCTGCTGCTGCTCGGTTTCTCGTGGCTGGGCTCGTGGCCGCCCTACCCGCTGGTCGTCCCCGTCCTGCTCGGCGTCGGCGCGGGCCTGCTCGCCCTCGTCCGGGGCTGGGCGGGCGGGCCGGCGGGTCCCGGGCGGACGGTCGTCGTGCTCCTGGTCGTCGTGGTCGTCGCGTCGGTGTTCTGGACCACGGCGACCCTGGCCCAGTGGTCCGGCACGGGGGCCGCCAAGACCCTGGCCAGGGACCTGACCACGCTCCCCGCCGTCGTGGTCGACACCACCGACCCGCTGTTCCCCGGCGACGAGGCCGTCGTGGAGTCGACGTTCCCGACCCAGGTGGAGCAGACCTACCGGTACCGGTACCGGGGGCTGCGGCTGCTGGCCGAGGGCGACGGCCGGCTGTTCCTCGTGCCGGAACGGTGGTCCAGCTCGGGGTCGACGTACGCGGTCCCCATGGACGAGGCGCGGGTGCGCTTCCGCTTCGTCGACGACCCCCCATGAGGCACCCGACCGTCCGACAGGCGGACCGGGTCTTGTGGTCGCGGCCCGCGTCGGGGTATCAATCGTCCCGTGCCGCAGACCGACGTGATGCTCGACCCGTTCTGGGTGAGCCGTCGGCTGTACCTCTTCGACACCTCCTGTCGCCAGGGCTGACCACGTCCGCTCGACCGGTCCGACCGGCGAGCGGGACCAGCAGCGCCCCCACGCCCGCGGTCCGCGAGGCGTGCGTCAGGTACCCAGCCACCCCGTCAGGAGCCCCGCCGTGACCCCGCCGCCCCCTGCCCCCGCTCGTCCGCCCCGCCCACGCCTGTCCCGGGACCTCGTGGCCGCGGCCTCGCTGCTGCTCGGTGCCGTGGTCGCCGTGTCGGTCGTCCTCGTCCCCGCCAGCGCCTCCGGCCCGTCCGGGCACGGCGGCGGCCACCGCACCTACGAGGGGATGTACCTCCCCCCGCAGGCCGACCGGGCGACGCCCGCCGTCAGCAGCGCGTTCCGTCAGGTCCCCGCCGGCTCGCGCCACGAGGTCTGGCTCGTCGACCAGTCCGACACCGCCCGCACCCCGGCCGGCGCCGGGTACGGCGGGCGGCTGCACGTCTACCGCGGCGACGCGCTCCGCGGCCGGTCGGGCATCGCCCGGGCCCAGGTCGTCGACCTGTCGGGGCAGACGGCCGAGCTGTGCCTGACCTCGACCGGGTCCTACCCCGTGCGCCCCCACATGCTCTCCTTCGCCGCCGACGACACCCACGCGGTCCTGGCCTTCGTGGTCAGCGGCCACACGGTCATCCTCGACGCCGAGCGACGACGCGCGCTGGCGTGCTTCCGCTCCGAGGTCGGGGCCGGGGGTGCCCGGCAGGCCCACGCCTCCGTCCCCACCCCCGACGACCGCTACGTCGTCGTGGCCAACCAGAACGGCAAGAAGCTCGAGCGGATCAGCACCGACTACGCCCGGGGCGTGTTCCGGGCCGAGCCCGAGGCCACCCTCGACCTCACCGCCGGGTCGACGCCCAACGGCGTCCCGCTGCAGACGCCCGACGACCCCCGGGTCCGGCCCGACAACGCCCCGATCTGCCCGTTCGTGCCCTCCACCGGGTTCCCGGCCTACGTCTCGCTCCGCGGTGGCGGGCTGCTCACCGTCGACCCGTACGCGACCCCGATGACGGTCGTCGGCGAGTGGCCCGCGACCGAGGTGGCCCGCGACGGCTGCGGCTTCACCGAGTCGGCGGGCTGGGTCTACGGCAACGGCGGCAGCAACCCGAACAACCTGGGCGGCTGGTTCCACTACCGGGTCCCCGTCGGCGACCGGGACACCTACTCCGCCGACAACCCGCCCGGCACCCCGGCCGTGCAGGTCGTCGACCGCGACACCCGCGGCCCCCGCGACGCCCACGGCGTCGCCACGGTCGGCGAGCACGTCTGGGGCTTCGACCGGGCCGCGCACGTCGTGCAGGTGTGGCGGGGCGAGGACGCCGCCCCGGTCACGACCGTCGACCTGCGCACCGACCGCTCGGCCACCCCCGCGGCCGACATCGCGGACGTCTCGCCGGACGGGCGCGCCGTCTACGTGGCCACGCGGGGCCCGAACCCGCTCAGCGGCGCCCACGCGGCGGTCGGCGACGCCCCCGGTCTCCTCGTCCTGGAAGCCCGGGACGACGGCGCCCAGCCGGTGGTCCGCACCCAGGTGGGGATCAGCAACGTGGTGGACGGCGTGGAGCGCGCCGACCCGCACGGCGTAGCGGTGCGCCGGCTCGGCTGAGGGCGGCACACCGGGCGCCGGCCCCGCTCCACCGTGGTGGGGCGGGGCCGAGGTAGCGTCCCGGAGGGGGACGGCCCGTGGGGGGTCGCGAGGGCGTGGAGGGGGAACCGTGGGACACGGACGCACCTGGGGGGCACGAGCAGTGCACCGACGACGAGCGACCAGGGTGGACGGGGGCGTGAGCACCGGGACCCGAGCGCTCACCGCCGTCGTGGCCCTGGCCCTGGGGGCCCTCACCTCCGCCTGCGGTGCCCTCGACCGCGCCCTGTCCGATCCCGGTGACGAGGCCCTGGTCGCGGACGCGTCGACCCGGGCCCACGTGCCGGTCGACGAGCCCGAGGCGTACCGGACACGTCCGGTCACGCTGCTCGTCGACGCGGCGGGCCGCGGCTCGTCCGCGCGGACCGCGACGGACGCCGGCACGTGCGGCTGGTCCGGGGGCGCCTCGTGGCGGGCTGGCCTGGGCACGGGAGCGGTGACCGCGGCCGGGGACGACGACGGGCTCGTGTGGACCGTCCTGGACGTCGTCACCGCGCCCGGGGCGACGGCCGGCGCCCCGGGCACCGACGGCGACCGGGTGCTGGACGCCGTCATGACCGGGTCGTTCCAGCAGGGACCGGGGTCCCCCTACGAGCAGGTCGAGCAGCAGGGCCGGGTCGAGGTGTCGGCGTCGGGCCTGTCCGCCCGGTTCACCGCCGACCCCGTCCCCTCGGCCCCGGACGGCGAGGAGCAGCACGTCCCGGCGGTCGCCGTCGAGATCGCCTGCGGCAGGACCCCGGACCACGCGCAGGGGCGACCGTGATGCGACCGACGGGCGTGGTGCCCTCCGCCGGCGGCGCGAGGGCTCAGCCGGCCAGGGCCGCCCAGCCGTCGCGGACGCGCAGCACGAGCTCCTCGCGCACCGGCAGGGGCAGGAACGTGGCCTCCGCCGCGGCGACGCTGGCCAGGGCCAGGTCGGCGTCGCTCCAGCCGGCCTGCTCCCGCAGCAGGGTCATCTCCTTGGTCATCGTCGTCCCGGACACCAGCCGGTTGTCGGTGTTGACGGTGACCGCGAAGCCGAGGTCCTTGAGCAGGGTCGACGGGTGGGCGGCGATGCTCGGGGCGGCGCCGGTCTGCACGTTGGACGTGGGGCTGGCCTCGAGCGGGATGCGGCGGTCACGGATCCAGGTCGCGACCCGGCCCAGCTGCGGGGTGCCGCCCGGGGCGTCCGCGGCGACGACGTCGTCGGCGACCCGGACGCCGTGGCCCAGGCGCAGCGCACCCACCGACAGGGCGTCCTCCACGCTGTCCAGGCCGGCGGCCTCGCCCGCGTGCACGGTGAACGGGACGTGCTCGGCGCGCAGCAGGTCGAACGCCTCGGCCTGACGGCTGGCGGGGAAGCCCGCCTCGGGACCGGCGATGTCGAAGCCGACCACGCCGGAGTCGCGGTACCGCACGGCGAGCCGCGCCGCGGCGACGTGGTTGTCGGTCTGGCGCATGGCGTCGATCAGGGTGCCGACGCTGATCCGGTGCCCGGCTGCGGCCGCCTCGCGGACCCCGCGGGCGAAACCGGCCTGCCCGGCCTCGACCACGGCCTCCAGGGACAGCCCGCCGGAGGTGCACAGCTCGGGCGCGTACCGGATCTCGGCGTGGACCACCCCGTCGGCGGCCAGGTCGAGGACGGCCTCGGCGGCGACCCGCTCGACGGCCTCGGCGGTCTGCAGGACGGCGACCGTGTGGGCGAACGTCTCCAGGTAGCGCACCAGCGAGCCGGACTCGGCCGACGCGACGAACCAGGCCGCCAGCTCGTCGGGGTCGGTGCTGGGCAGCGCGTGGCCGATGCCGTCGGCCAGCTCCACGAGCGTGGCCGGGCGCAGACCGCCGTCCAGGTGGTCGTGGAGCAGGACCTTGGGGGCGGCGGCGAGGTCGACGGGGGCAGCGGAGGCAGTCACCCGGTCACGGTAGTACCCCGGCCGGTCCCGGTGAGGACCGTGCCGGGCTCCCGCGCCGCCCCGCGTCGACCGGCGCCGCAGTCAGGCGAGCGGGCGGTCGACCCGTTCCAGCACCACGTCTCGGGTGTCCGCGGTGCCACCGGGGACGACGTCGTAGGACCCCTCGAGCGACTCCAGCGCCCGGGCGAACCGCTCAGCGGTGTCGGTGTGCAGGGTCATGAGCGGCTCGCCGGCCCGGACGGTGTCGCCGGGCTTGGCGTGCAGCTCGATGCCGGCACCGTCCTGCACCACGTCCTCCTTGCGGGCGCGACCGGCCCCCAGCCGCCACGAGGCGACCCCGACCGACAGGGCGTCGAGCCGGGTGAGGACGCCGTCCGTCCCGGCGGTGACCACGTGGGTCTCGCGCGCGGTCGGCAGCGCCGCGTCCGGGTCCCCGCCCTGGGCCCGGATCATGGCCTTCCAGGAGTCCATCGCCCGGCCGTCGGCCAGCGCGTCCGCGGGGTCGGTGTCGATGCCGGCCAGCGCGAGCATCTCCCGGGCCAGGGCCAGGGTGAGGTCGACCACGTCGGCCGGCCCGCCACCCGCGAGCACCTCGACCGACTCACGGACCTCGAGCGCGTTGCCGACGGTCAGGCCGAGCGGGGTGGACATGTCGGTGAGGAGGGCGACGGTGGGCACCCCCGCGTCGGCCCCGAGGCCGACCATGGTGCCGGCCAGGGTCCGGGCGTCCTCGACGGTCTTCATGAACGCGCCGCTGCCGACCTTGACGTCCAGGACCAGGCCGCCGGTGCCCTCGGCGATCTTCTTGCTCATGATCGAGCTGGCGATGAGCGGGACCGCCTCCACCGTGCCCGTGACATCACGCAAGGCGTAGAGCTTACGGTCGGCAGGCGCAAGGCCTGAGCCTGCCGCGCAGATGACGGCGCCCACGTCGACGAGGATCTGACGCATCCGGTCGTTGTCGAGCCCGGCCTGCCAGCCGGGGATCGACTCCAGCTTGTCCAGCGTGCCGCCCGTGTGGCCGAGACCGCGTCCCGACAGCTGCGGCACCGCGGCCCCGCAGGCGGCGACCAACGGTGCCAGCGGCAGCGTGATCTTGTCGCCCACCCCGCCCGTGGAGTGCTTGTCGACGCTCGGCCGGGGCAGGTCGGTGAAGTCCATCCGCTCGCCCGAGGCGATCATCGCCGTCGTCCAGCGGGAGATCTCGTCGCGGTCCATGCCGCGCAGCAGGATCGCCATGGCCAGGGCGGACATCTGCTCGTCGGCCACGGCGCCCCGGGTGTACGCGTCGATCACCCAGTCGATCTGCGGGGCGCTGAGCACCCCCCCGTCACGCTTGGTCCGGATGATGTCGACGGCGTCGTACGCCTCGGTCGGTGTCGTCACGCCCGGCAGGGTCCCACGACCGACGCGCTGCGTCCCACCCGACGGACCCGTCGTCCCACCTGAGAAACCCGTCCGGGTCTCAGCCCGCGGTCGTGCCGGGGAACCCGGACCCGCTGCTGGCCCCGGAG
The DNA here is from genome assembly GCF_051216895.1 of Aquipuribacter aurantiacus. Classification (NCBI taxonomy): domain Bacteria; kingdom Bacillati; phylum Actinomycetota; class Actinomycetes; order Micrococcales; family Intrasporangiaceae; genus Aquipuribacter; species Aquipuribacter aurantiacus. The sequence continues at coordinate 285,072 of NZ_JBPKAO010000002.1, read as the reverse complement.
CCGGCCTCGGGCAGGACGAACGCCCCGGGGAGCACCTCGGTCATCGGGACCGGACGGGAGCCGTCCCCGGTGTCCAGCAGGCAGTCCGGCCCACCCGCCTCCCACAGCAGCTGGCGGCAGCGCCCGCACGGCGGGCACGGCCCCTCCGTCGCGTCGACCACGCTGACCGCGACGAGGCGGCCGCCACCGGTGGCGTGCAGCGAGGAGACCAGGCCGCACTCCGCGCACAGCGTGACCCCGTAGGCGGCGTTCTCCACGTTGCACCCGACGACGACCCGGCCGTCGTCGACCAGCCCGGCCGCGCCGACGCTGAACTCGCTGTACGGCGCGTAGGCCCGCCGCATGACGTCGACCGCGGCCCGCCGAAGCCGCGGCCAGTCGACCTCGGGCGTCACCTCGTCGCTGCTCATGGCTTGTACGGCACGCCGTCGGCGGCGGGAGCGCGCACCTTGCCCACCACCCCGGCCACGGCGAAGATCGTCACCAGGTACGGCGCCATCAGCAGGAGCTCGCCCGGGATGGGCGTGCCGATGATGGACAGGATCGACTGCAGGTTGAGCGCGAAGCCGAAGATCAGGGCCGCCACCAGCGCACCGATCGGGGACCACCGGCCGAAGATCAGGGCCGCCAGGGCGATGAACCCCTGCCCGGCCGTCATCTCCTCGCCGAACGCCCCGACCGAGCCCAGCGTGAAGAACGCCCCGCCCAGGCCGGCCATCGCGCCACCCATGAGGACGTTGCGGTAGCGCACCTTGTTGACGTCGATGCCGGCGGTGTCGGCGGCCTTGGGGTGCTCGCCCACGGCCCGGACCCGAAGGCCCCAGCGGCTGCGGAAGAGCATCACGTGCAGCACGGCCACGGCCACGTACATCAGGTAGACGATGATCGACTGGTTGAAGAGCACCGGCCCCAGGACCGGGATCTCCACCAGCCCCGGCACGGGGATGCGCGAGAAGCGGCCGGGCTGGTTCCAGACGTCGGCGTTGCTCACCAGCACCTGGCCGTACAGGAAGCTCGTCAGCCCGATCACCAGGACGTTGAGCACGACCCCGAGCACGATCTGGTCGACGAGGTAGCGGATCGAGAACACCGCGAGCAGCCAGCCGAAGAAGAGCCCGGCCACCGGGGCGGCGAGCAGACCCACGTAGAGGTTGCCGGTGAGGCTGGCCACGACGGCCGACGCGAACGCCCCGGCCAGCAGCTGCCCCTCGATCGAGATGTTGATGACGCCCGCGCGCTCGCACAGCACGCCACCCAGGGCGCCGAACACCAGCGGGGTGGCCAGGAACAACGAGCCCTGGAGCAGGCTGACGAACGAGATCTCGTTGTCGGCGATGGCCCACACCAGGAACGCCAGCGCGAACGAGACGCCGAAGGCCACCGACCACCACGTCGACACCGGACGTCGGGAGGCCACGAGCCAGGTGACGACCCCGGCCGTGGCCAGGCCCAGGACGGACAGCAGCAGGGCCGTCGTCTGCGTCGGCACGACGATCGCGGGCAGCTGGATGGCCTGGGAATCGACGGAGAGCCGGAACCCGCTCGTGGTCCCGGCCGGCGAACCCAGCCCGAAGCCGAGCAGGGCCAGCAGGCCCATCACCCACAGCACCACCGGTTGGCGCCACGAGCGGCGCGGGGCGACGACGGGCGGGCCCTGCGGGGCGTCGGCGCGCGGTGCGGGAGCGGTGGCGGTCGCGCTCATCCGTTCCACCCCTTCGAGAGCTGGCCGACGCCTGCGCCGGTGGACTTGAGGCGGAACACGGCCGAGATGAGTGCCGGCGCCGCGATGAACAGCACGATGAGGGCCTGGAGGACGACGACGATGTCCAGCGAGGTGCCCGTGGTGGCCTGCATGGTGAGGCCACCGGCCTTGAGCCCGCCGAACAGCAGGCCGGCGGCGACGACACCGAGCGGGTTGGCCCGGCCCAGCAGGGCCACCGTGATGGCGTCGAAGCCCAGACCGGCGCTGATCCCCGAGGTGAGGACCTTCTCGCTGCCCAGGACCTGCGAGACACCGGCGACGCCGGCGAACGTCCCGGCCAGGACCATGGCCGTGATGTACGTGCGGGGCACGGACATCCCGGCCGTGCGGGCGGCCTCGGGGTTGGCGCCCACGGCCCGCAGCCGGAACCCGACCGTGCTGCGGTTGATGAGCCACCAGGCCAGCGCGGCCGCGATCAGCGCGATGACGAAGGCCCAGTTGAGGCGGCCGAACGGCAGCAGGGCGGGCAGGGCCGCGGTGTCGGCGATGGGGGGGCTGATGGGGTCGGCCCGGCCCTCGCGCTGGAAGTACGTGGTCCCCAGCGCGAACAGGATCCCGAACCGGGCGACGTAGTTGAGCATGATCGTGGTGATGACCTCGTGCGCGCCGGTGGTCGCCTTGAGCACACCGGGGATGGATCCCCACAGCGCACCGCCGAGCAGCCCGGCCAGGACGGCCGCGACCAGGTGCACCACGGGCGGCAGGTCGAACGCGAAGCCGACGTAGGCCGCGAACACCGCGGCCACGGTGATCTGTCCCTCGGTGCCGATGTTGAACATGCCGGCCCGGAACGGGATGGCCACCGCGAGGCCGCCGGCGATCAGCGGCGTGGCGAAGAGCAGGGTGTTGGCCAGGGGGCCGAGCACCCCGGCCACGCTGTCGGCCGACAGGTTGATGATCGAACCGCGGAACAGGGCGCCGTAGGCCTGCGTGACGCTCTGCCAGATCGCGACGAAGGTGTCGGTCGGTCGCTGGAAGAAGTACTGCGCCGCCGCCCGGACGTCGTCGTCGCTGAACGCGATCAGGACGGCGCCGACGACCAGCGCCATCACCACCGACAGCAGCGACGGCAGGACGGTCGAGCGCCAGAAGCTCGTGGCGGGCGGGGGCGCGGAGTCCGGCTGCGGGGTGGGCGCCGGCTTCTCGACGACGGGTGCGCTCATCGCTCTCCTCCGGACGGTGCGGCGTCGGGACCGCTGACGGCCTCCGGCGGGACCTCGCCGGGGACGGGCAGGTGCCCGGTCTCGCTGCGGTGCGCGTGGGCGGCTTCCTCGGCGCTCATCCCGGCCATCATCAGCCCCAGGACCTCGCGCGGGGTGTCGGACGGGACGACGCCCACGATCCGGCCGGAGTACATGACCGCGATCCGGTCGGCCAGGGCGACGACCTCGTCCAGCTCGGTCGACACGATGAGCACGGCGGTGCCGTTGTCCCGCTCCCGCACGATCCGGCTGTGGACGAACTCGATCGACCCGACGTCCAGGCCCCGGGTGGGCTGGCTGGCGATCAGCAGGCGCAACGGGCGGGACATCTCCCGGGCCAGGACGACCTTCTGCTGGTTGCCGCCCGACAGCGACCCGGCGGAGGACTCGGGCCCGCCGGCCCGGATGTCGAACTCCTCGATGCGGTGGTGCGCGTTCTCGGCGACGGCCGCGGGCCGGTAGGACAGGCCCGAGCCGTAGGGCGCGTCGTGGAACAGGTCCAGGACGAGGTTCTCGGCGACGGTGAAGCCGCCGATCAGGCCGTCGGTCGACCGGTCCTCCGGCACGAACCCGACCCCGGCGTCGAGCACCTGCCGGACCGAGCGGCCGCCCAGCTCCTGCCCGTCCAGCATCACCGAGCCCGTGGTCGGTCGGTGCAGGCCGAGGACGACCTCGGTGAGCTCGGTCTGGCCGTTGCCCTGGACCCCGGCGAGCGCGACGATCTCGCCGCTGCGCACGTCCAGGTCGACCCCGGCCAGGCTGGTGACGCCGGAGTCCTCCACCAGGGTGAGTCCCCGCACGCTGAAGCGGACCTCGCCCGGCTCCTGGTCCTGCTTGTCGACGGTCAGGTCGACGGCGCGCCCGACCATGAGCGAGGCGAGCTCGGTGGCCGACGCGGACGGCTCGGCGGTGCCGACCACCTTGCCGCGGCGGATCACGGTGATCCGGTCGGCGACGGCCTTGACCTCGCGCAGCTTGTGCGTGATGAAGACGATGGCCTTCCCGGAGTCGGCCAGCTCACGCATGATCGTCAGGAGCTCGTCGGTCTCCTGCGGCGTCAGGACGGCGGTCGGCTCGTCGAGGATGAGGACCTCGGCGTCACGGACCAGCGCCTTGACGATCTCGACCCGCTGCTGCACGCCGACCGGGAGGTCGCCCACCAGGGCGTCCGGGTCCAGGTGGAAGCCGAAGCGCGCCGCCGTCTCCCGGACGCGCTCCGCGGCCCCGGCGCGGTCGAGGAACCCGCCGCCCTTGACCGGCTCGTCACCCAGGACGACGTTCTCGGCCACCGTGAAGACGGGGACGAGCATGAAGTGCTGGTGGACCATCCCGATGCCGGCGGCCATGGCGTCGCGGGGCCCGGTGAACGCGACGGGCTCACCGTCGACGAGCACGCGGCCCTCGTCGGCGCGCAGCAGGCCGAACAGCACGTTCATCAGGGTCGACTTGCCGGCGCCGTTCTCGCCCAGCAGGGCGTGGATCTCGCCGGGTTCGACCACCAGGTCGATGCCGTCGTTGGCGGTGAAGGAACCGAACCGCTTGGTGATGCCCTGGAGCTCGAGCTTCACCGCCACCTCCTCGTGTGGGTACCTGCTCAGAACGTACTGCGGGGGCGCACCGGACCGGTACGCCCCCGCAGCTGGAGCCGTGTCAACGAGTCGACGTCACGGGGACGCCGGCGACTCCACGACGACGTCGCCGGAGACGATGCCCTCCTGGATCGCGGTGAGCTCGTCCTTGAGCTCCTGCGGGACGGTCTCCTCGAAGTCGTGGAACGGGGCCAGCCCGACGCCACCGTTCTCGAGGGTGCCGACGTAGGGCTCGCTGGTGAACGCGCCGTCGATGGTCTCCTGCGTGGTCGTGAAGACCGCGGCGTCGATGTTCTTGAGCACCGAGGAGATGAACAGCGAGCCGTACTGCGAGGCGGACTCGTAGCCGTCGGAGTCGACCCAGATCAGGTTGACGCCGTCGGCGGCCTCGGCGGCCGCAGCCGCACCCAGGCCGACCGGCCCGGCGACGGGCAGGATGATGTCCGCGCCCTGGGAGATGAAGTTCTCCGTGGTGGTCTGGCCGTTGGCCTGGTTCTCGAAGTCACCGGTGAAGGTGCCCTCCTGGGACTCCTTGTCCCAGCCGAGGACCTGGACGTCGGTCCCCTTCTCCTCGTTGTGGTAGGCCACGCCGTCGACGAAGCCGTCCATGAAGATGGTGACGGGCGGGATCGGGATGCCGCCGAAGGTGGCGACCGTGCCGCTCTCGCTCATGCCGGCGGCCAGGTAGCCACCCAGGAACGCGGCCTCGGCCGTGTTGAACAGCAGCGGCTTGACGTTGTCCGCGGGCTCCTCGAGCGTGGAGTCGATGAGCGCGAAGGTCTCCTCCGGGTTGGCCGTGGCGGCCTCGCCGATCGCGCCCGCCAGCAGGAAGCCGACACCGACGATCAGGTCGCACTCGCCGGCGACGAGCTGCTCGACGTTGGGGGTGTAGTCGGTCTCCGAGGCGGACTCGACGACGTTCTTCTCGATGCCGAGCTCGTCGACGGCCTGGGTCAGACCACGGTCGGCGGCCTCGTTGAAGGACCGGTCGTCGACGCCGCCGGCGTCGGTGACCATGCAGCCCGTGAAGTCCATCGGCTCGGCCGCGGCCTCGCTGCCGCCCGCGCCCGCCGCGTCGCTCGCGGCGGGGGCTGCCTCGTCGGGCGCCTCGCCGCACGCCGCTAGGGCGAGGGCCGACAGACCCAGGACCGCGGTCACACGCGTCCACTGCTTCACAATTTCCTCCTGATGGTGGGGCCGATGGACCGTCGGGTGGTGCCGGTGACGGCAGCCGATGGGCCCCCGCACGGTCGAGGGGGAACATACCTGTCGGGCCGGTCGCACCACGACGGTCCCGTCAGGTCGTGACCAGGTCGTGACGATCCCGTGATGCCCCCGGAGCAGCAGGTCAGCGCGGGTGCGGGCCGGTACCGCCCGCGGGGGCACGAAGGTCACGAAGGGTCAGAAGCGCTCTGACGGCTCGTACCGGCCCCACTGGTCACGCAGGACGCCGCAGACCTCACCGACGGTGGCGAGGGCCGCGAGGGCGACCTTCATCGGGACCAGGACGTTGTCGGTACCGGCGGCGGCCCGGCGCAGGTCGGCCAGGGCCCGCTCGACCGCGTCGCCGTCACGACGCGCCCGCAGGTCGGCGAGGCGCTGCACCTGCGCCCGCTCGAGGTCGGGGTCGGGCCGCAGCGGCTCGTACGGCTCCTCGGTCTCGGTCCGGAACCGGTTGACCCCGACCACCACCCGGGAGCCGTCGTCGACCTGCTGCGCGAACGAGTACGCCGAGCGCTCGATCTCGCCCTTCTGGAAGCCGGCCTCGATGGCGTCCACCGCTCCCCCGCGCTCCTCGACGGCCGCCATCAGCCGCTCGACCTCGGCCTGCAGCGCGTCGGTCATCGCCTCCACGGCGTAGGACCCGGCGAACGGGTCGACCACCTGGGTGACGTCGGTCTCGAACGCGATGACCTGCTGGGTCCGCAGCGCGAGGCGGGCCGCCTTCTCCGTCGGCAGGGCGATCGCCTCGTCGTAGGAGTTGGTGTGCAGGCTCTGGGTCCCGCCCAGCACCGCGCCGAGCGCCTGCAGGGCGACCCGCACCAGGTTGACCTCCGGCTGCTGGGCGGTCAGCTGCACCCCGGCGGTCTGGGTGTGGAAGCGCAGCATCTGCGAGCGCGGGTCGTCGCAGCCGAACCGGTCGCGCACGACGTGGGCCCAGACGCGGCGGGCGGCGCGGAACTTGGCGACCTCCTCCAGCAGCGTGGTGCGGGCCACGAAGAAGAACGACAACCGGGGCGCCACCTGCTCCACGGCCAGGCCGGCGGCCTGCGCCGCCTCCAGGTAGGCGATGCCGTCGCTCAGGGTGAACGCGACCTCCTGCGCGGGCGTGGCCCCGGCCTCGGCCATGTGGTAGCCGGAGACCGAGATGGTGTTCCAGCTGGGCAGGTGCTCGGCGCAGTAGGCGAAGGTGTCGCTGACCAGCCGCAGCGACGGCGCGGGCGGGAAGATGTACGTCCCGCGGGCGATGTACTCCTTGAGGACGTCGTTCTGCACCGTCCCCCGCAGCCGGGCGGGGTCGATGCCGTTCTCCTCCGCGACGAGCTGGTAGAGCAGCAGGAGGACCGAGGCCGGGGCGTTGATGGTCATCGAGGTCGACACCTCGTCCAGCGGCAGCCCGTCGAACAGCGTGCGCATGTCGTCGAGGGAGTCGATCGCCACGCCGACCTTGCCCACCTCGCCGCCGGCCAGGGGGTCGTCGGAGTCCAGTCCCATCTGGGTGGGCAGGTCGAAGGCGACGCTCAGCCCGCCCGTGCCCGCCGCGACGAGCTGGTGGTAGCGCGCGTTGGACTCCGCCGCGCTGCCGAACCCGGCGTACTGCCGCATCGTCCACGGCCGGGTCGTGTACATCCCGGGGTGGACACCGCGGGTGTAGGGGAACCGGCCCGGCTCCCCCAGGCGCTCGTCGAGCCCGGCGGCGACGTCGGCGGCGGTCGCCACCGCCGGCAGGGGCAGGCCGGACTCGGTCTCGGACCCTGTCGTCGACTCCGTCGTCATGCGGGCGATCGTAGGTCGCCCGCGCGGCATCGGGGTCGTCGTGGCGCCGTCGCCCTCCTCACACCAGGTCGCTGCGGCCCTCCCGCTTGAGGATGTCGACGATGTGCTTGACCTCCTGGGCGCGCTCGCGCGTGGTGACCAGGACCGCGTCGAGGGTGTCGACGACGACCACGTCCTGGATCCCGGCGACGACCACGAGCCGTCCCCCGTTCGGCACCACGACCCCGGTCGCGTCGTTGCCCACCACCTTGCTCGCGTCCCCCAGGACGCGCAGGCCGTCGGCGCCGTCGCCCGCGGGCACGGTCTGGGCCAGGTCCGAGGCGAGCAGGTCGCCCAGGGAGGTCCAGTCGCCCACGTCGTCCCAGCGGAACGGGCCGGGCACCACGGCCACCCGCCCCGCGGCGGCCGCGGGCTCGGCCACCGCGGTGTCAATCGGGACCGACGGCAGGCTGGGCCAGGTCGAGGCCAGCACCTCCTCGCGGTCCTCCCCGCCCCAGGCGGCGGCGATCCGCTGCAGCCCGGCGGCCAGGGCGGGCTCGTGCTCGGCCAGCAGGTCCATCAGCACCTGCGCCCGCACCACGAACATGCCGGCGTTCCAGCGCCAGCCCGCCTCCACGTAGGAGCGGGCGGTGTCCTCGTCGGGTTTCTCGACGAACTGCTCCACCCGCCGCAACGACGGTGCGCCCGCGACCGGGAGGTCCTCGCCGGGGTGGATGTAGCCGAACCCCGTCGACGGGGCCGTGGGGTCGATCCCGATGGTCACCAGCCAGCCCTCGCGGGCCGCCGCGACGGCCTCGGTGACGGCGGCCCGGAACGCGCGGTCGTCGGTGATGACGTGGTCCGCGGCGAACGAGCCCAGCACGGCGTCGGGGTCGCGGACGGCCAGCACCGCGGCCGCCAGGCCGATGGCGGCCGCGGAGTTGCGGGGGGCGGGCTCGACGACCAGGTCCTCGTCGTGCAGCCCCGGCAGCTGCCGGGCCACGGCGACCGCGTGCTGGGCGCCGGTCACCACGACCATGCCGTCCTCGCCCGCCAGCGGCACCAGCCGGTCCCACGTGGCCTGGATCAGGGTGCGCCCGGACCCGGTCAGGTCGTGCAGGAACTTCGGGCGCGCCGAGCGCGACAGCGGCCACAAACGGGTGCCCGCACCACCTGCGGGGACGACGGCGTGGAAGCCGGGCAGACGCTCGGACGGGTCTGCGGGACGCCAGCGATTCATGCCCCGGACGGTAACGGTGGGGGCACTACAGTGGCGCGCATGCGGGTCGCTGTGGTGGCGGAGTCCTTCCTCCCCACCGTCAACGGGGTGACCAACAGCGTCTGCCGCGTGCTGGAGCACCTGGAGCGCAACGGCCACGACGGCCTCGTCATCTGCCCGGGTCCCGCCCCGGAGTCCTACGCCGGGGCGCCGGTGCGCGAGGTCACGGCGTTCAGCTACCGGCAGTTCCCCGTCGGCCTCCCCACCGCCCACGTCACCCAGGCGCTGGAGGACTTCCGGCCCGACGTCGTCCACGTCGCGGCCCCGTTCGTCCTGGGCGCGTACGGGCTGACGGCCTGCGAGCGGCTCGACCTGCCCACGGTCGCGGTCTACCAGACCGACATGGCCGGCTTCGCGGCCCGGCACGGGTTCAAGATGGCCTCCCGCGGGGTGTGGCGCTGGGTGCGCCGGGTCCACGAGATGGCCGACATGACCCTGGCGCCCTCGCGCGCGGCGGCGGCGGACCTGCGCGCGCACCGGGTCCCCCGGGTCCGGCTGTGGGGCCGCGGGGTGGACACCGAGCGCTTCGCCCCCGCCCGGCGGGACACCGCCTCGGCCCAGGCGCTGCGGCGCCGGCTGTCCCCCGACGGCGAGGTCGTCGTCGGCTACATCGGCCGGCTGTTCCCCGAGAAGCGGGTCGAGCGGCTGGCCGCGCTGGCCGGGATGCCCGGCATCCGGCTCGTGGTCGGGGGCGACGGCCCCAGCCGGGCCGGGCTGGAACGGCACCTGGCCGACGCGGGCCTGCCGGCCACGTTCCTGGGGCACCTGGACGGCGACGACCTGTCCGACGCCTACGCGGCGCTGGACGTATTCGTCCACACGGGCACCGAGGAGACGTTCGGCCAGACGCTCCAGGAGGCCATGGCCACCCGGCTGCCCGTGGTGGCCCCGGACGTCGGCGGTCCCCGCGACATCGTCCAGCACGGCATCACCGGCTACCGATACGGCGGCGAGGACGACAAGGCCATGCGCCGCCAGGTCGGTGTGCTGGTCCGCGACGCCGCGCTGCGGGAGAAGATGGGGGAGGCCGGACGCCGGGCCGTGCTGTCGCGCTCCTGGGACGCGGTCTGCTCCCAGCTGCTCGGCTACTACGACGAGGCCGTGCGGGCGCACCCGGGCACCCCGCGGCGCACGGTGCTCGACCTGTCGACCGTGGCCGGTCCCGACCTCTTCGCCCGCTGAGGCCACGCCCCCCGTCACGCCCCCCGTCACGCCCCCGGTCACGCCCCCGGCCCCGTCGGGGGTCACGCCCCGTGACGTTGTGACCCACGCGACGTCGGCCCGATCCGTCGTCCGCCGCAGGTCGCACGTATGCTGGCGGGGTCGGTGCACCCCGGCCCCCCGCTCCGGGGCGCCTGTCCGGTGACCGTGACACGGACTGCAGGAAGGACCGCACAGTGGCGTCCACCGCCGTCAACGCCCCCACGGGCCGCAAGAGGCCCCAGGGGACGCTGTACCGGGGCAACGAGGGCATGTGGTCGTGGGTGCTGCACCGCATCACCGGCGTCGTGCTCTTCTTCTTCCTGCTGGTGCACGTCCTCGACACCGGCCTCGTACGGATCTCCCCCGAGGCCTACGACACGGTCATGGCGACGTACCAGAACCCGGTCGTGGGACTGGCCGAGCTGGGGCTGGTCGGGGCGTTCCTGTTCCACGCCCTCAACGGGCTGCGCGTGATCCTCGTCGACTTCTGGCGCAACGGGCCGCGGTTCCACAAGCAGATGCTCTACGGCGTGATCGGGGTGTGGGTGGTCCTCATGGTCCCCTTCACGATCCGCCACCTCGGCTTCGTGTTCGGAGACTTCTGATGGCCAACACCGCCCCGGCCCTGGTGGCCCCCCGCTCCCGTGCCCCGCGCAGCGGCAACGGCGAGCTGTACGGCTGGGTGTTCATGCGCCTGTCGGGCGTCGTCCTCGTCGTCCTCGTCACCGGGCACCTGTTCGTCAACCTGGTGCTGGGCGAGGGCATCAAGCAGATCGACTTCGCGTTCGTCGCCGGCAAGTGGGCCAGCCCGTTCTGGCAGCTGTGGGACCTGGCCATGCTGTGGCTGGCGCTCATCCACGGCGGCAACGGGATGCGGACGATCATCGCCGACTACTCCGAGAAGGACTCCACGCGGCTGTGGCTGACCGGCGCGCTGGTCGTCGGGGTCCTGGTGACCCTCGTGATCGGCACGTACACCATCACCACCTTCGACCCCTGCATCGACCCCGCGTCGACGCTGTCGGTCTGCACCGGCTGAGTCCCGGCCGCACCCGGAACGGCTGTCGACCACGCAGCTGCTGAGCACGGCACGAGGAGGAGCACCCATGAGCACCCCGACCCCCGCCCCCAGGACCGCCCGGACGGGCGCCAAGGTGGAGCACCACCGCTTCGACGTCGTCATCGTCGGCGCCGGAGGTGCGGGCATGCGCGCCGCCCTCGAGGCAGGCAAGCGGTCCCGCACCGCCGTGCTCACCAAGCTCTACCCGACCCGCTCCCACACCGGCGCGGCTCAGGGCGGCATGTGCGCCGCCCTGGCCAACGTCGAGGAGGACAACTGGGAGTGGCACACCTTCGACACCGTCAAGGGCGGCGACTACCTCGTCGACCAGGACGCGGCCGAGGTGATGTGCAAGGAGGCCATCGACGCCGTCCTCGACCTGGAGAAGATGGGGCTGCCCTTCAACCGCACCCCCGAGGGCCGGATCGACCAGCGCCGCTTCGGCGGGCACACCCGCAACCACGGCGAGGCCGCCGTGCGCCGCAGCTGCTTCGCCGCCGACCGCACCGGCCACATGATCCTTCAGACGCTGTACCAGCAGTGCGTCAAGCACGAGGTCGAGTTCTTCAACGAGTTCTACGTCCTCGACCTGCTGATGAGCGACGGCGCCGACGGCCGCCGCCACGCCAGCGGCGTCGTGGCCTACGAGCTCGCGACCGGGACCATCCACGTCGTGCACGCCAAGTCCGTCGTGCTGGCCACGGGTGGCTTCGGCAAGGTGTTCAAGACCACCTCCAACGCGCACACCCTCACCGGTGACGGCATGGGTGTGGCGTGGCGCCGGGGCCTGCCGCTGGAGGACATGGAGTTCTACCAGTTTCACCCCACCGGCCTGGCCGGGCTCGGCATCCTGCTGAGCGAGGCCGCGCGCGGCGAGGGCGGCATCCTCCGCAACAGCGAGGGCGAGCGCTTCATGGAGCGCTACGCCCCGACGATCAAGGACCTGGCCCCGCGCGACATGGTCGCCCGGGCCATGTCCACCGAGGTCCGCGAGGGTCGCGGTGCCGGCCCCAACAAGGACTACGTGCTGCTCGACCTCACCCACCTGGAGCCGGCGCACATCGACGCCAAGCTGCCGGACATCACCGAGTTCGCCCGCACCTACCTGGGCGTCGAGCCCTACACCGAGCCGGTCCCGGTGTACCCGACGGCGCACTACGCCATGGGCGGGGTGCCGACCAACGTCGCCACCGAGGTCCTGGCCGACAACGACACCACCGTGGGCGGGCTGTACGCGGCCGGCGAGGTGGCGTGCGTGTCGGTGCACGGGGCCAACCGGCTCGGCACCAACTCGCTGCTGGACATCAACGTGTTCGGCAAGCGCGCCGGCATCGCCGCGGCGGAGTACGCGCAGACCGCCGACCTGGTGGACCTGCCCGAGGCGCCCGAGGCGACCGTGGTGACGATGCTGGAGGAGCTGCGCAGCCGCGGCTCCGACGGTGCCCCCACCGAGAACGTGGCGGCGATCCGCACCGCGCTGCAGGAGACGATGGACGCCAACGCCCAGGTGTACCGGACCGAGGGCACGCTCAAGCAGGCCGAGGTCGACATCGCCCGGCTCAAGGAGCGCTACACCCGCGTCGGCGTGATGGACAAGGGCAAGCGGTTCAACACCGACCTGCTCGAGGCCGTCGAGCTCGGGTTCCTGCTGGAGCTCGCCGAGGTCCTCGTCGCCAGCGCCAAGGCCCGCAACGAGTCCCGCGGGGGCCACTTCCGCGAGGACTACCCCACGCGCGACGACGTCAACTTCATGCAGCACACGATGGCCTACCGCGACGTGGACGACACCGGTGCTGCGAAGATCCGCCTCGGTTACAAGCCCGTGGTGCAGACCCGATACGAGCCGATGGAGCGCAAGTACTGATGACGACCACCGAGACCTCGGCCGGCGACACGAACGGCCTGGCCTCCTCCGACACCGAACGGCGCGACGACACCGCGCAGAGCACCGGCACGGCCGAGCGCACCGACTCCGCCGGTGCCGACGCGATCCCGAGCTTCGACGTCACGCTCAAGATCCGCCGCTACGACCCGGAGCGCGACGAGGAGGCGCACTGGGAGGAGTACACGGTCACGGCCTACGGCACCGACCGGCTGCTGGACGCGCTGCACAAGATCAAGTGGGACACCGACGGGTCCCTGACGTTCCGTCGCTCCTGCGCCCACGGCATCTGCGGCTCCGACGCCATGCGCATCAACGGCCGCAACCGCCTGGCCTGCAAGACGCTGCTCAAGGACCTCAACCCGGCCAAGCCCATCACGGTCGAGCCGATCAAGGGCCTGCCGGTGGAGAAGGACCTCGTCGTCGACATGGAGCCGTTCTTCGCGGCCTACCGCGAGGTCATGCCGTTCCTCATCACCACCGGGGCCGAGCCGACGCGCGAGCGGGTGCAGTCCCAGGCCGACCGCGACCGGTTCGACGACACCACCAAGTGCATCATGTGCGCGGCCTGCACCAGCTCGTGCCCCGTGTTCTGGACCGACGGGCAGTACTTCGGCCCGCAGGCCATCGTCGGCGCGCACCGGTTCATCTTCGACAGCCGCGACGCCGGGTCCGACCTGCGCCTGGAGATCCTCAACTCCAAGGAGGGCGTCTGGCGCTGCCGGACCACCTTCAACTGCACCGAGGCGTGCCCTCGCGGCATCGAGGTCACGAAGGCGATCCAGGAGGTCAAGCGGGCGCTCATCGCGCGCAGCGTGTGAGCCGCTCCTCGTGAGGTCGCCCGACCGCACCACCGCCCGCCGGGTGGGTGCGTGCCTGGCCGCCGTCGCCGTGTGCGTCGGCGGCTCCGTGCTGCCGGGTACCGCGTCGGCGGCCGCCGTGGTCCCGCCCGTCGTGGAGCCGTGCCCCGCCGCCCAGCTGCCGCTGGGGGACGCGGCCGACGAGCCCGACGCGCCGCGCGCCCCGCTGCCGGCCCCCAGCGACGCGGTGGCCGGGGACGAGCTGTCCGGGCCCGGGCTGCTCGTCCCGGCCGGCGTCCCCGCTCCCCCGCCGGTCCCGGTGACGTCCTGGCTCGTCGCGGACCTGGACACCGGTGAGGTGCTGGCCGCCTGCAACGCCCACGTGCCGTTCGCCCCGGCGTCGACCATCAAGGTCCTGACGGCGCTCGCCCTGCTGCCCGGTCTCGACCCGGCCACGGTGCACACCGCCGGGCCGGCGTCCGCGCAGGCGGTGGGGAGCCGGGTCGGTCTGGTCCAGGGCTCGGAGTACACCGTGGAGGACCTGGCCCACGGGCTGATGCTGAGCAGCGGCAACGACGCCGCGGTCGCGCTGGGCGAGCTCGTCGGCCCGCAGGTCGCCCTGGACCGGATGACGCAGGTCGCACGGGCGGTGGGCGCCTGGAGCACCGTGCCGCGGACCACCAACGGCCTCGACGCCGACGGCCAGGTGAGCACGGCGCACGACCTGGCCGTCCTGGCCCGCGCCGCCCTGGCCGAGCCCCGCGTCGCCGGCCCCGCGGCGACCCTGCGCTACGACTTCCCCGCCTCCGGCACGGTGGGCGACCCCGCGCGGGAGACCTACGAGATCCAGACCTCGTCCCGGCTGCTGCGCAACTACGACGGGGCCACCGGGCTCAAGAGCGGGTTCACCCGGGCCGCGGGCGGCGCCTACGTCGGCACCGCCGAGCGGGACGGGCGCCGGTACGTGGCCACCGTGATGCGGGCCCAGAGCGGCGCCTGGCGCCAGTCCGCCACCCTGCTGGACTGGGCGTTCGCCACCGGGGGCGTGGGCGGGTCGGTGGGGACGCTGGCCGTGCCCGGCGAGCTGCCGCAGGTCTCGCGCTCCCGCCAGGACGCGGGCGACGCGCAGGCCTCCCCGGCCCCGTCGTCGTCCCCGGCTCCCTCGGCCGACCCGGCTCCCTCGGCGGACCCGGTCGAGCCGGGCGCGGTCGAGCCGGGCGCCGGCGGCGACGAGGACGGGACGGGCACGGCCCCGACCACGGACCCCCTCGCCGCCATCACGGGTCGACGGTCCGCACCGGAGCAGGCCGCGACGACCGCCGGGGCCTCCTCGGGCCTGCTGCTGCAGCTCGGGGTGCTGGGCGCGGTGCTCGCGCTGGCCGCCACGGCGGCCGTGCTGGCGGCGAGAGGACGCGCCGGCCGGGTCGGGCAGGACGGACCACCCCCCTCGGTCTGACACGCTGGGGCCGATGACTGCTGCCACCCCGCCCGGGGACGACATCGGCCGGATCCTGTACCTGGCGCTGGACGCGGGCGAGGAGGTCCTGGCGGCGGGCGCGGGGTCCGCGGACGCGGCGGCGACCATGCAGGCCGTGGCGCTGGCCGCCGGGCTGCGGGACATCGACGTCGACGTGAACTTCACGTCCCTGTCGGTGACGTGGGCGGCCGACCGGGACACCCAGCCCTGGACCCGGCGCCGGATGGTGCTGCAGCGGGACCTCGACTACACCCGGCTCATCCGGGTGCACCGGTTGCTGGGACAGCTCGTCAACGGCGGGGTGTCGGTGTCGGCGGCCATGGCCGGGATGGCCCGGATCCGCGACCTGGACTACCCGTACGGTCGGCGCACCGCCGAGGCCGGGTCCGCCGCGCTGGCCGGCGCCGTGGTGCTGCTGCTGGGCGGCGGCCCGCTGGGGATCCTGCTGGCCGGGGCGGTCACCTACGTGGTGCTCGTGGTCGGCCGGTGGACGAGCAGCCGGGGTCTGCCCGTGTTCTTCGGCAACGCGGCCGGCGCGGCGCTGGTGACCGCGGTCGCGACGGGCGCCTACGCGGTCGGCCTGCCGGTCCGGCCGTCCCTGGTGGTGGCGGGAGGCATCGTGGCGCTGCTGCCCTCGGTGGCCATGCTGTCGGCGGTGCAGGACGCGCTGGCCGGGTACGTGGTGACCGCGGCCGGTCGGGTCGTCGAGGTGTTCGTGCTGCTCGCCGGCATCGCGAGCGGCGTGGGGCTGGTGCTGGCGGTGGCCGTCCCGCTCGGGGTGCCGCTGCGCGAGATATCCGCGGAGCCGGGCGTCGCCCCGCTGTGGATGCGCCTGACGGGCGGGGCCCTGGCCAGCGCCTTCTTCCTGCTCAGCGTGTACGCACCGCCCCGCCTGCTGGTGCCCGCCGCCGCCATCGGCACCACGTCGGGCCTGGTGTTCGCCGGCGGAGCGGCCCTGGGGGTGCAGCCGCTGTACGCCACGGCCGCGGCCGCCGTGGTCGCGGGCACGGTGGCCGTCGTGGTGGCCGGTCGCTACGACGTCCCGGCCCTGGTGCCGGCGGTGGCGGGCTTCATGCCGCTGCTGCCGGGGCTCGCGCTGTACCGGGGGATGTTCCGGATCGTGCAGGGTGACACCGCGGTGGGCATCGCGACCGTGCTGGGCGCCATCGGCATCGTCACCGCACTGGCGTCCGGCGTGGTGCTGGGCGACCTCGCGGCCCGCCGGCTCCGGCGGCTGCGACGGCTGTGGGACCGCGAGCCGGCCCGGGTCCCCGTCGCCGTCGAGACCGGCGCCGACGGGCAGCCGGTCGAGCCGACGCACCCGCGGGGCCGCTCGCGCCCCAGCCGGTTCGTGGGGCCCTCGGTCGCCCTGGCCCGGCTCACCGGCGCGCGGCGCCGTGGCGAGGACGTCTAGCGCCCAGCTCGAGGGGCCCAGCTCGGGGGGCGCGGCGCGGGGCGAGGCGGGGCAGCGCGGGGCAGCGCGGGGCAGCGCGGGGCAGCGCGGCGCGGGGCAGCGCGGGGCAGCGCGGCGCAGCGCGGCGCAGCGGCGCGATGCCCTCGGGCCGCCACCGGCGCACAAGACACCGCCGGGACCGGCGACGTCGGCGGTACCGACGAGCGACGCTCGAGGCGCTCGGCGGGGGTTGTGGCCGTCGAGGCCGCGTGTCGTGTCGCTGGCCGGTACGGCCGGCCAGCGCCCGCGAGGTCCGGGCGGCGCCGCGGACGGAGCCCTGGGGGCGGAGCGGCGCGTGCGGTGAACCGCGAGCGGAGCGCCGCGGACGGGCGCCGCGGACGGTCTGCCGGTCTGTCGGTCAGTCGCCGCGGACGAGGGTGCGGACGCCGTCCCCGGCGGCCTTGGCCGCGCCGTTGGCCACCCGGACGATGCCCAGGGCGGTCGCGCCCAGCACCACACCGGCGCCGAGCAGCGCCCGGTCGGACCAGCGCCGCGGCAGCACGGGCGGGCTCGGTCGGGGCAGCGGGACGCGCGGCGGCACCTCGTCGTCGAGCACCGGGGGGTCCGGGTGACGACCGACGGCCACCCAGGCCGCACCGAACAGCATCACGCGGGCGTTGAGGTTGAGCCACACGAACAGCGTGAGGATCGGGATGGCGGCGCTGGCCAGGAACCCGGCGTTGGCCCCGACGTTGCCGAGCACCGCGCCGACGGCCAGCTGCAGCGCAGCCACGCCCAGAGCGGCCAGCAACGCGCCCGGGACGACGGAGCGCAGCCGGGCGTCGGTGTGGGCCAGCACCCGGTACAGCATGGTGAACAGGGCGGTGTTGAGCAGCACGGCCCCGGTGAGCACCACGGCGCTGACCACGACGTTGCCCACCGGCGTCCGGTCCAGGCCCAGCAGGTCCAGGAGCTGCTCGGTGAAGGACTGGGCGGCCACGTTGGCCAGCGCCGACGCGACGATGAGCGAGCCCAGGCTGAGCATGACCGCCAGGTCGAACAGCTTGGCCCGCACCGGGTCCAGGCGCATGGTGGGCAGCCGGAACACCCCGCGGATCCCCTCGCGCAGCGCGGCGATCCAGCCCAGACCGGTGTAGAGCAGGGTGAGGACGCCGACGACCGCCGAGATGCCGAGCACCGTGGTGTCGGTGGCGCCCGCCAGCAGCGTGTCCGGGGCGACGATGGCGCTGTCGCCCTCGCCGACCAGACCGGGCAGCGACGTCTCGACGAACTCGATGAGCTGCTGCTGCACGGCCACGTTGTTGCCCAGCCACAGGCCCATGGCCGTGAAGCCGAGGGTCAGCAGCGGGAAGAGCGAGAAGACGCCGTAGAACGCGATGCCTGCGGCCAGGATGCCGCCGCGGGCCTGCCCGAGCCGCTCGTTCGCGCGGTACGGCCGGCTCCGCATCACCCACCCGAGGAGGCCCTTCAGCCTGGCCCCGAGACCCCGGGACGTCGGGTCCGCCTGCTCGGCGGCGACCGTCGACCCGCTCACCGCAGCTGCTCCACCGGCGCGGGCGCGCCGGCCAGCGGGGCCGGGGCCAGCGAGCGCCACACCCCGTCGGAGTCGCAGCGGAACACGGCGACCTCGTCGACGTCGAACGCGGCGTGGAAGCCGGACAGGTCGCCCTGCACCCGGTCCATCGCGTCGGCCGGGACGTCGTGGGCCACCGTGACGTGCGGGTGGTACGGGAAGCCCAGCCGTCGTCCGAGCGGGCCGGTGCGCACGCGCTGCTGCAGCCGGTCGCAGGCCTGCGCGCCGTCCACGACCCGGACGAAGACGACGTCGGAGACGGGCCGGAACGTGTCGGTGCCGGACAGCACCACCGCGAACCGCGGCACCTCTGCGACGACGCGCCGGACGTGCTCGACGATGTCGGGCACGGCGGCGGGGTCGACGACCACGGGCGGGACGATCGTGACGTGGGGCGGCACGGCCAGGGCCACGGGGTCACCGGTGGCGGCGCGGCTGTCCCGGAGCGCGGTCGCGAACGGCTCGGGGACGGCGACGGCCACGCCCAGCGTCACGCTCTCGGCGTGCTCGAGGCCGTCCGCGTCGAGGACCGCGTCGTCCCAGGAGGCGGTCACGGGGACCTCAGACCGGCCGGGCCGGCAGGAACCCGACCCGGTCGTAGACGCGGGCGAGCGTGCCCGAGGCGACGGCCCGGGCCCGGGTGGCCCCGTCGGCCAGGACGCGGTCCAGCTCGGCGGGGTCGTCCAGCAGCTCGTGGGCCCGGGTGCGGAACGGGCGCAGCCCGTCGAGCACCGCCTCGGCCACGTCGGCCTTCAGGTCGCCGTAGCCCTTGCCCTCGTACCCGGCGGCGGCCGCCTCCGGGGTGGTGCCGGTGAAGGCGGCCAGGACGGCCAGCAGGTTCGACACCCCCGGCTTGGCCTCGCGGTCGAAGCGGATCTCCCGCTCGGTGTCGGTGACGGCGGAGCGGATCCGCTTCACGACCACCTTCTCCTCGTCGAGCAGGTCGATCAGCCCGGTCGGCGAGGCCGCCGACTTGCTCATCTTCGACGTGGGGTCCTGCAGGTCCATGATCTTGGCCGTGCCGGACACGATGTGGGGCTCCGGCACGACGAGGGTGTCGCCGTGGCGGGCGTTGAAGCGCTGGGCCAGGTCCCGGGTCAGCTCCAGGTGCTGGCGCTGGTCCTCGCCCACCGGGACGCGGTCGGCGCCGTACAGCAGGATGTCGGCCGCCTGCAGCACGGGGTAGGTGAACAGGCCCACGCTGACGTTGCTGCCCCGGGCCGACTTGTCCTTGAACTGCGTCATCCGGCTGGCCTCGCCGAAGCCGGTCATGCAGCCCAGCACCCAGGCCAGCTGCGCGTGCTCGGGCACGTGGCTCTGCACGAACAGCGTGCTGCGGGTGGGGTCGACCCCGGCCGCCAGGTACTGCGCCGCCGTCCGGCGGGTCCGCTCCCGCAGCACGGCCGGGTCGGTCTCCACGGTGATCGCGTGCAGGTCCACGACGCAGTAGAACGCCTCGTGCGTGTCCTGCAGCGCCACCCACTGCACCAGCGCGCCCAGGTAGTTGCCCAGGTGCAGCGAGTCCGAGGTGGGCTGCATGCCCGACAGGACACGGGGCCGCTGCCCCGTCGTGGTGGTGGTCTCCGGCTCCGGAGAGGGTGCGAGGCTCACCCGACCATCATGTCAGCCGACGGCGGTGACCTCGATCAGCAGCCCCGCCTCCGGGTCGAGCACCGGCATGGCCAGGCCGTGGCGGGCCAGCGCGGCGCCGGTGAGCAGGACGCCGTCGGCGTCGCACCACGGCGGCAGGCTGATCCCCGAGCCCAGCACGCGCAGCTCCTCGCGCCCGGTCACGTCCACCGCGCGGACCCGGTACCGCGTCGCGGGGTCCAGGCCGGGCAGGCGCAGCAGGCCGGGCACGACGTCGGCACCCGTCGTGAGACGGACGAAGGCGAAGACGGCGTGACGCCGGTCGGGCGCCACCACCCCGTGCGCCCACGCCCCGTCCCGTTCCTCGGTGCGGACGGTCCGCCCGGCGTGCAGCAGCGGGCGCAGCCGCTTGTGCAGGGCGATCCAGCCGGCCAGCCGCTCCAGCTCCTGCTCCGAGCACGACGTCACGTCCCACTCGATGCCGGCGTGCCCGAACAACGCGGTCAGGCAGCGCAGGTCCAGGTCGGCCACCCGACCGGTGGTGTGCGAGTGGGGCGGGCCGACGTGGGTGCCCACCAGCTCGGGCGGCAGCAGCATCGCGGTCCAGCGCTGGATGGACTGCCGCTCCAGCGCGTCGTTGCAGTCGCTGGCCCAGACCCGCTGGGTGTGCTCGAGCACCCCCAGGTCAACGCGGGCGCCCCCGGAGGAGCAGGACTCGATCTCCAGACCCGGGTGCCGGGCCTGCAGCTCGGCCATCAGCCGGTAGGCGGCCCGGGTCTGCCGGTGGACGGCGGGCGAGCCGTCGGCGTCCAGCGCCTCGTGCAGGTCCCGGTTGTGGTCCCACTTCAGGTAGTCGGGCCGCTCGGCGGTGATCACGGCGTCCAGCTGGGACAGGACGTGGTCGTAGGCGTCGGCGCGTGTGAGGTCCAGCACCTGCTGCGTGCGCCAGGGCCGGGTCCCGCCCCCGGTGCCGTCGGGGCCCGGCCGGGCCCCCAGCAGCCAGTCGGGGTGGGCCCGGACGAGGTCGGAGTCGACGTTGACCATCTCGGGCTCGAACCACAGCCCCACCTGCATGCCGTGACCGCGGACCCGGTCGGCGAACGGGTGCAGGCCACCGGGCCAGACCTGGGGGTCGACCTCCCAGTCCCCCAGCCCGGCCGTGTCGTCCCGACGACCCAGGAACCAGCCGTCGTCCAGCACGACGCGCTCCACGCCGAGGCGGGCCGCGACGTCGACGAGGGCCGCCAGCCGCTCGTGGTCGTGGTCGAAGTAGACGGCCTCCCAGACGTTGAGGGTGACCGGGCGCTCGGTGCGCGGGTGGGCCGCGCGGGCGCGGACGTGGTCGTGCATCCGGGCGCTGACGCCGTCGAGGCCGTCGCCCGCGTGGGTGAACAGCACCGGTGGGGCGGTGTAGGCCTCCCCCTCGCCCAGCCGGACCTCCCCGGCCCGCAGCAGCTCGCCCCCGCCGAGCACGCCGCCGTGACGTCCGGCGCCCTCGGGCAGCCGGTCCACCAGGTGCACGTGGTCCCCGCTCCAGGCCACGTGGACCGCCGCCACCTCCCCGTGACCGAAGCCGAACCCCGTCTCACCGGCCAGCAGCAGCAGGGTCGCGTCGTGACCGGTCCGGCCGCGTCGGGACTCCCGGACCCGGCCGCCGTGGACCAGGGGCAGCCGCTGCGGGGAGCGCTCCCGGCACCAGCGCCCGGTCAGGTCGAGGGTCTCGGTGGCCGCCACCGGCAGCGGCACGACGGCCAGCAGGGAGGCCACGTCGAGCACGTCCGGGCCGGTGTTGGTGAGGGTGTGGCGGACCTGCAGCACCCCGGCGGGGTCCAGCCGCAGCTCGCTGGCCAGGCTCACCCCGGCGCCCGGGTCGGCGGCCTCGACCCGCAGCACCCCCGGTTCCAGG